>JAEZPL010000672.1 GCA_023413605.1 Pseudomonadota bacterium | reverse complement strand
GGCTTGGCCGCCTTCAGGCTGAGCACCAGCGACGACAGGTCGGTCACGGTGCGGCTGTAGCGCTCGTTCGCCACCACCTTCATGCCGTTGGCCTTCGCCTGGGCCGCCGCCGCGTCGCCGACCGACTGGCCGAACTCCGAATCCTCGGAGATGACGGCGATGCGGAGATCCTTCGGCTCCTTGCCCAGCTTGCCGGCGATGTCCTTGGCGAAGTCGGCCGCCGTCTGGCCCATCATCGACGCGTTGAAGGTCAGGCGGATGGTGTTCTTGTACTTGCGCTGGGTGATCTTGTCGGCGACGGCGATGGTCTCCCAGTACAGGGCGCCCTCGCGTTCCGCCACCTCGCTGGCGGCGAGCGCCAGGGAGCTGGCGTAGCTGCCGGCGATCAGCGGCACCTTCTCGCGCACGATCAGGCGGGTCGCCTCGGCGTTGGCGGCGGTCGGGGCCGGCGCGTCGGCGACGGCGTAGACGACCTGACGGCCGAGCACGCCGCCGCGCTTGTTGATCATGTCGCGCGCCACCTCGGCGGCCTGATAGGCCTCGTTGCCGATCAGCGCCATCGGGCCGGACAGCGGAAACAGCACGCCGATCTTCAGCGGATCGGCCGCCTGGGTCGGCATGGCGGCACCGGCCGCCGCCACGGCGAACGCCGCCGCGGCGATGATGGATTTCAGCGTCATAGGATTATTCCTCCCCTAGTCTTGTCATTCCACGCCCGGTCGCGCCGGGCGCCTGTACCAGTGTTCTTGCTGCGGCTTTCCTGTGCCGGCGTCCGTAACTCGGCGTCCGGGCTCAGCCGCCGAGATACGCCTCCTTCAGGCGCGGGTCGGCCAGCAGGTCGGCGGCCGGGCCGCTCAGCACGATGCGGCCGTTTTCCAGCACGTACCCGCGGTCCGACATGGCCAGGGAATGCTTCACGTTCTGCTCGACCAGCAGGATCGTGATCCCGGTTTCCTTGATGGCGCGGACCAGCTTGAAGACGACGTCCACCATGATGGGGGCCAGCCCCAGCGTGGGTTCGTCGAACATGATGGCGCGCGGCATCGCCATCAGCGCGCGGCCGATGGCGCACATCTGCTGCTCGCCCCCGCTCATCGATCCGGCGAGCTGCCCGGAGCGTTCGCGCAGCCGGGGCATCAGGTCGAAGACCTTTTCCAGGTTCTGCGCGCGGTGGGCGCGGGCGTGCGGAGCGAAGGCGCCGAGTTCCAGGTTTTCCCGCACCGTCATGAACGGAAACAGCCGCCGCCCTTCCGGAACCTGGACCAGGCCGCGCCGGGCCACGGCGTGCGCCGGCAAAGACCCGATGTCCTCGTTGAAGAAGGACACGGTCCCGTACCGCTCGACCGTGCCGGAGATGGCGTTCAGCAGCGTGGTCTTCCCCGCCGCGTTGGCGCCGACGACCGAGACCACCTCGCCCTCGCGGTCCTCCAGGTCGATGCCGTGGAGCGATTGGATTTCACCGTAGAAGGCGTCGAGCTTCCTAAGCGTGAGCACCGAAGTCCTCCCCCAAATAGGCCTGGATGACCGACGTGTCGTTCATCACGTCGGCGGGCAGTCCGTCGGCCAGCTTGCTGCCGTGGTTCATGACCACGATGCGGTCGCTGACCGCCATGATGACGCGCATCAGATGCTCGATGATCAGGATGCTGATGCCGCTCGACCGGATGGCCTCGATCAGCAGGATGGCCTTTTCCACCTCCGACGGGTTGAGACCGGCCATCACCTCGTCCAGCAGCAGCACCTTCGGCCGGGTCGCCAGCGCGCGGGAGATTTCCAGCCGCTTGCGGCCGGGCAGGGGCAGGCTGGCGGCCGGCGCGTCGCGGCGGTCGGCCAGCCCGGTGAGGACCAGGGCCTCCTCCGCGATGCGGCGGGCCTCGGCGATGTTGCGCGTCTGGTTGATGGCGCCGACCACCACGTTGTCCAGCACCGACAGCCCGCCGAACGGCTTGACGATCTGGTAGGTGCGGGCCAGACCGGCGCGGCAGACGTCGTGCGCCTTCAGCCCGGTGAGGTTCCGCCCTTCCAGCAGGACCTGGCCCTCGGACGGCAGGAAGGCGCCGGCGATGCAGTTGAACAGCGTGGTCTTGCCGGCGCCGTTCGGGCCGATCAGGCCGACGATTTCACCCTTGCCGACGCTGAGATGAACGTCGTTGACGGCGCGGAGACCACCGAACTGCTTGCTGATACCACGGACCTCAAGCATGGCTGCGCTCCTCCCGGACCGTGCGGCGGGTGGAGCCGCCGAAGACGTTGCGCAGGCGCCGGGCGGTCGCACGGGGCTCCCGGATGGCGCTCATCAGGCCGAGCGGCATGGCGATGACCATCACGATCAGCAGCGCGCCGTACACGAGCAGGTACAAGCCCTGGAGGCTGCCCGCGAACTCCGCGCGGAGATACTCGCTGAGGGGAACGATCAGCACCGCGCCCAGCACGGGGCCCAGCGGGGTGCCCATGCCGCCGATGATGGCGATCAGCGCGATTTCCACCGAAAAACCGATGCTGAGCACGGTGGAGGGCTCGATCAGCAGGATGTAGTTGGCGTAGAGCGTGCCCGCGATGGCGCTGAGGAACGCCGACAGGCCGATGGAGAACAGCTTCGTGCGCACCGTGTCGATGCCCAGCGCCTCGGCAGCGTCCTCGTTCTCGCGCAGGGCCGCCAGGGCGTAGCCGACCCAGGAGCGTTCCAGCACGTAGGTCAGCAGCAGCACGGCCAGAAGTGCCGCCATCACGATGTAGACGTACCAGAGACGGTCGGAAAACATCATGTTGGCGAAGCTCGGGTCGAAGGGCAGGGACAACCCCTCGGCGCCGCCGGTGAAGGACCGCCAGTTGACGATGGCGATGCGCAGCACCTCGGCGAAGGCGATGGACGCCAGCGCGAAGAACGGCCCCTGAAGGCGCACGGTCAGGGCGCCGATCAGCGTCGCGAAGGCGACGGCCGCGGCCGCTCCGACGAACATGCCGAGCCAGGGCGACAGGCCGAAATGCTGGTAGAGCAGCGTCGATCCGTAGGCGCCCAGCCCGAAGAAGGCCGCATGCCCCAGCGAGAACTGGCCGGCGTAGCCGCCCGCGATGTTCCAGGCCGCGGCGGCCAGCGCCCAGAACAGGATCTTCCAGATGAAATGCAGCGTGTAGGAATCGGCGGCGAACAGGGGCAGCGCCACCAGGGCTCCGACCATGGCCAGGGTTACGAGAAGGCCCCGGCGCGTCGGCCAGTAGGGAGCCAGAAGGGACGTCAGCGTCATGGGTCAGGCTCCCAGCTTTTCGGAGCCGCGCTGGCCGAACAGTCCCGCGGGACGGAGCAGCAGCACGGCCAGGAAGACGAGGAAATAAGCCATCTGGCGCATCTCGGAGCCGATGAAGAAGCCGCTCAGCGTCTCGATCAGCCCGATGGCGAGGCCGCCGATCAGCGCGCCCGCGATGCTGCCCAGCCCGCCGAGCACGACCACCACGAAGGCGATCAGCACCAGATTGATCCCCACGGTCGGGTAGACCGGGAACATCGGCGCCAGCAGCGCGCCGGTCAGTCCCGCGCAGGCGGTGCCGAGGCCGAAGGTGAAAAGGTCGATCCCCTTCACGTCGATGCTCATCAGCGACGCCGAGCGGCGGTCCTGCGCGACCGCGCGCATGGCCTTGCCCGTGTAGGACGTCCTCAGGAACAGGTAGATGACGGCGACCACGGCCATGGCGACCGCGAAGGCGATCAGCAGCGGCGCCGGCAGGGCGATCTCGCCGACCCGCAGCACCTTGCCCGCGAACACGGACGGGGTGGTGCGGAAGTCGGCACCGAAGATCATCAGCGTGACGTTCTGCAGGACCAGCCCCAGGCCCACGGTGGCGAAAATCTGCGCCACCTGCGGCGCGCCCTGGATCGGCCGGATGATCGCCCAGGACAGGAACAGGCCGAACAGGAACATCACGGGCGTGACGATCAGCAGAACCACGTAGGAATCCAGACCGCTCCAGACGCTCAGCACGTAGGTCAGGTACATGCCGATCATGACGAAATCGCCATGCGCGAAGTTCTTGATGCGGGACACGCCGAAAATCAGCGTCAGCCCGATCGAGATCAGCGCGAAGATGCCGCCGAGCAGAAGTCCGGACACCAGAAGCTGGACGATGATATCGGACATCGCGTCATCCTTCTGCCGGAAGCGCGTCGTAGGACACCGACAGGACCCGCATGTCCGCCGTGACCTTGCCCGCGTCGTTGCGGCTCTGCGCCATTTCCACGGCGCCGGCGGCGGACCGGCGGACCCACAGGCTGGCGCGGTCGTCCCAGAAGACCGGACGCAGGTAGCGGACTTCCACGTCGAAGGCCGTCGGCGGGCGTTCGTCGGCCAGGGCCGACAGCAGCCAGGCCGCCGACATGATCCCCTGGGCCAGCGG
>JAEZPL010000624.1 GCA_023413605.1 Pseudomonadota bacterium | reverse complement strand
CCCTCGTCTTCGTCGGCCCGCAGACCCCCTGGGGTTGGATCGGCCTCGTCCCCCTGCTGACCGCCGTGATCGGCTTCTGCCCCGCCTACACCCTGCTGGGCATCAAGACCTGCCCGTTGAAGCAGTGAAAGCAAAGACGCGCGTTCCGGCAAAGAAAAAGCCCTCTTCCGCAAGGAAGGGGGCTTTCTTCATCAAGGAAAAATCGTCACGCAAACGGGCTCACCCCCGCGGGGCATGCTTGTTCAGGATGCGCTGCAGGGTACGGCGGTGCATCTTCAGGCGGCGGGCGGTCTCGGAGACGTTGCGGTCGCACTGTTCGAAGACGCGCTGGATGTGCTCCCACCGCACGCGGTCGGCCGACATCGGGTTTTCCGGCGGCGAGGGCAGGGGACGGCCATCGGCCAGCAGCGCGGATTCCACGGCGTCGGCGTCGGCCGGCTTGGGCAGGTAGTCCACCGCGCCCGCCTTCACGGCGGCCACCGCGGTGGCGATGTTGCCATAGCCGGTCAGCATCACGATCCGCGCGTCGGGGCGGGCGTCGCGCAAGGTCTTGACCACGTCCAGGCCGCTGCCGTCGGCCAGTCGAAGATCCACAACGGCGAAGGCCGGGGCCGATTCCTGGGCAACCTCGATGCCAAGCTGGACGCTGTCCACGGCAACCACGTTGAAACCGCGCTTTTCCATGGCGCGCGCGAGGCGGATGCGGAACGGCGCGTCGTCGTCGACGATGAGGAGGCTGCGGGTAACGTCACCGGTGAACGTCAGCTTGGCGGTTTCGCCCGTTGGACTCTCGTCCGTGGTCATAGCGCTATCCACCACTAGTCCTCTGGTTCTAAGACACCACGATCCCAACGTACGACAACTCGCGCGCCGCCGCTACGGTTATTGCTATAGGCAACCATGGCGCCGGTTTTCTCTAGCAACGTTTGTGCAATAAAGATCCCGAGGCCCATGTGCCCCGACCTGTCGTTGCGCGTGGAGATGTAGGGCTCTCCGACCCGGGCCAGCACTTGGGTCGGAAAGCCGGGTCCATCGTCCATGACTGCGACGGTCACCGTCCGTGCATCCCAGGCCGCAGTAACCGTAACGCGTTGACTTGCGAATTGATGCGCGTTTTGAATGTAATTGCCGAGTCCGTGGATGATCTCCGGGCTGCGGCGGAAGACCGGCTCCTCGGTGTCCGCGGTGGTGGACCGCTCCACGGTGAACTGGATGTGCCCCAGGCGGTGCGGGGTGCCGGCCGCATCGATCAGCGCGGTCAGGGGCAGCCGCTCGAACGGGTCGCCGCCGTCGGCCTCCGGTTTGCGGGCGAGGTCGGCGAGGATCTCGCGGCAGCGCATCACCTGGCTTTGCAGCAGCGAGACATCCTCGGTGTAGGGACTGTCGGGCGGCAGTTCCCGATACAGCTCCTTCGCCACCACGGCGATGGTGCCGAGCGGCGATCCCAGCTCGTGCGCGGCGGCGGCGGCCAGCGCGCCCAGCGACGACAGGCGCTGTTCCCGCGCCAGCGCCACCTGCGTGGCCGACAGCGCGTCGGCGAAACGCCGCGCCTCCTCAGCCACGCGGAACACGTAGGCGCTGATGAAACTGGCCGACACCGACAGCGACAGCCAGATGCCGAAGGCGTACAGAGGCGCCACGCTGGGCATCGGTTCCGGCCAGGGCAGGGGGAAGTGCCACATGGCCAGCACGGTCAGGCAGATCAGGTTCAGCCCGGTCAACAGCACCACGCTGTAGCGCGACAGGATGGCGGCGGCGACCGTCATCGGGGCCAGCAGAAGGATGGCGAAGGGGTTGGCGAGGCCGCCGGTCAGGTACAGCAGCAGCGTCAGCTGCAGCATGTCGTAGCCGAGGTACAGCGCCGCGTCCCGGTCGGCCAGCCGCAGCCGCCCGCCGCGCTGGGCCATCGCCACCATGTTCAGCAGCACCGACGCGCCGATGGCCGCCAGCACCGGACCCAGCGGCAGCGGGAAGCCCAGCACCAGCTGCACCGCCGCCACGGTCGCCAACTGGCCGGCAATGGCGATCCAGCGGATCAGGATCAGGGTGCGCAGCGTGATGCGCCCGTCCAGGTTGGTCCACACGGCCGGTCCCATCCCGGTGGCGTGGCGGGAGACGGCATGGCGGGCGGCGGTGACGAGAGTCATCGGGCGGTCTTTCTCGCGAGGCCGCCGTATCGCGGCCTTGGCTGTTGTGCCACTCTGGCGGTTGCGCGCCAAGCGGCCATATTCTTCGCCTATGAGTATGCACGCCATCAAGACCCAAGACCTGACGAAGCGGTTCCGCACCGGAAAGTCCGCCGAGGTCACCGCCGTGGACGCCATCTCCTTCACCGTGGCCAGGGGCTCGGTCACCGGTCTTCTGGGCGGCAACGGGGCGGGCAAGACGACCACCATCTCCATGCTGCTGGGGCTGCTGCTGCCCACGGACGGCACGATCGAGGTGCTGGGCGTGGACATGGTGCGCCACCGGTACGCCGTCCTGCCGCGCATGAACTTCTCGTCCCCCTACGTGGAACTGCCGCACCGGCTGACCGTGCGGGAGAACCTGACGGTCTACGGCCATCTTTACGGCCTGAAGGGCGTGAAGCACCGCGTGGAGGAACTGGCGGAGCATCTGGACCTGACACGCTTCCTCGACCGCCCGTCCGGCGGGCTGTCGGCCGGGCAGAAGACGCGCGTGGCGCTGGCCAAGGCCTTGCTGAACCGGCCGGAGCTTCTGCTGCTGGACGAGCCGACCGCCTCGCTCGACCCCGACACCGCCGACTGGATCCGCACCTATCTGGAGCGCTACCGGCAGGAGTCGGGGGCCACCATCCTGCTCGCCTCCCACAACATGCTGGAGGTGGAGCGGCTGTGCGACGCGGTGCTGATGATGCGCCAGGGGCGCATCGTGGACCAGGGCACCCCGTCGGCCCTCCTGGCCCGCTATGGCCGCGATTCCCTGGAGGAGGTCTTCCTCGACATCGCCCGCGCCCGTTCCAACGGCGAAGGCACCAGCCGGGAGCCCGCCGATGCCGCGGAGTGACGCCGCCGTGATGACGCATCCCACCCCCAGCTTCTCCGCCCGCCGGGTCGGGGCCATGGTGCTGCGATACTGGTATCTGCTGCGCGGGTCGTGGCCGCGGTTCCTGGAGCTGGCCTACTGGCCCACCATGCAGATGATCCTGTGGGGCTTCATCAACCAGTTCATGGCGGCCTCCAGCAGCTGGGTCTCGCAGGGGGCCGGCGTGCTGGTCAGCGCGGTGCTGCTGTGGGACGTGCTGTTCCGCGGGCAGCTCGGCGTGTCGGTGTCGTTCCTGGAGGAGATGTGGTCGCGCAACCTCGGCCACCTGTTCGTCAGCCCGTTGCGGCCGGGGGAATGGGTGGTGGCGCTGTTCACCATGAGCCTGATCCGCACCATCATCGGCGTGGTGCCGGCGGCGCTGCTGGCGATTCCATTCTTCGGCTATTCGGTGTTCAGCCTGGGCCTGCCGCTGGCCGCCTTTTTCGTCAACCTGATCGTGCTGGGCTGGTCGCTGGGGCTGCTGATCGTGGCGCTGATCCTGCGCTACGGCATGGGGGCGGAAGGGCTGGCCTGGATCGTCGTCTTCATGCTGGCGCCGGTCAGCGCCGTCTACTACCCGGTCTCGGTGCTGCCGGATTGGCTTCAATGGGTCGCGCTGTCCCTGCCGTCGAGCCACGTGTTCGAGGGCATGCGGGCCGCGCTGTTCGGCGAGGGGATGCGCTGGGACCATCTGGCCTGGGCGGTCGGGCTGAACGCCGTCTACATGGCGCTGTGCACGCT
>JAEZPL010000585.1 GCA_023413605.1 Pseudomonadota bacterium | reverse complement strand
GTGTTAGGTTGTCGACGTTCACGAAGTGGCCGGTCGGCGGGTGCTGCCGTTCGGCGCGGCCGGTGCGCCGGGTCGTGTCGAGCCACAGGCCGGCAAGCACGCCGGCGGCCAGAGCCAGTCCGTTGCGCATCAGCCGGCCCTCCGTCCGTCGGTGTCGGCCGTGCGGCGGGGGATTGGGGCCGGGCTTGGGGATTTGGGCGGCATCGCGGGTGTCCTCCGGTGCTGCGAAAGGGAACCGCGGAGCAACACCACGGCGGCGGTCCGGGTTCCCCGCCGGGACGCAAGCCCTTGATTTGGCATGGGTGTGGCGCGCGGAAGGCCGTTATGTCTCAACATTGTTTCCACTAATTAAACTAAAATCTTCCCATTCTGCCGGAGGAAGGGGAGCGCGAAATCCCCCAGATTCGGAAGTGAAACACGAGTTTCCATGAAGGTCCTTCAAAGAGCGGGAGAAACGCCATGAGTGCCGCCGCCAAACACGCCCCGCACCACACCGACGAGGCGTCCGGTCGGGTCGGCCCGGACCGCACCGCGCGTGCCGCCGTCCCCGCCGTCTACACCGATCTCGGCCGCATCATCGAGAGCATGACCCGGCGCTTTCTGGACGTGCTGCGCATGGAACTGGCGCGCATCGGGATCGACGACCTCAGCCCCGGACAGGCGCTGATGCTGATCAACATCGGCGGCGAGGAGTTGTCGGTCCGAGACCTGCTGGAGCGCGGCTATTACCTGGGCTCCAACGCCTCCTACAACCTGAAGCATCTGGTCGAGGCGGGCTATGTCGACCGTTCCGCCTCCCAGCGGGACCGCCGCACCGCACGGCTGCGGCTGTCGGACCGCGGGCTGAAGCTGTGCGAGGCGCTGCGCAACCTTGAAGTGGTGCGGGCCGAAGGGCTGGTGCGCTCCGACGAGGAGGCGGCGGATTTCGAGACCACCTATCGCACGCTCCGTCGTTTGGAACGGGCGTGGAGCGATCTGATCCGTTACGATACTCAGGAGTACTGATCCCGAGCGACCGCAGGAAAGCACCTTGCATGGCTCCGCGTTCCCTGACGCAGAAGGATGTCCAGCGCCTTCTGGCCGCGCCCGACGCCCAGGCGCGCATCGACACCATGACCAACGTCGTGCGCGACCTGGAATCGGGGGAGCTGGCGGACACGGAGCGGACGCTGGCTCTGGAGATCCTCCAGCGCTTCGCCGCCGATGCGGTGACCGCGGTGCGCGAGGCTGTGGCGTGGCAGATCCACAACTCCACCTTGCTGACCGAGGAATTGGCCGCCCGGCTCGCGCGTGACGTGGACCGGGTGGCCTTTCCCATCCTGCGCCACGCGGAAAACCTCAGCGAAGGCCTGCTGCTGGACATCCTGCGGGAGCGCCGCCCGGCCAAGGACCTGGCCATCGCCGGGCGCCAGCGCGTCACCCCCGCGGTGTCGGACGCGCTGGTCCGCACCGGCAACGTCATCGTCATCACCCAGCTTCTGCGCAACCGGGGTGCCGTCATCCCGGAACCGACGCTGCACGACGTGCTCGACCGCTTCGGCACCGTCGCTTCGGTCAACGAGGCGGTGGCCGCCCGCCCGGACCTGTCCGCCGCAGTGGTGGAAAAGCTGATCCTGTACGTGTCGGAGGAGATCCGCTCCCGCCTGATCCGCACGAACCGCCTGAATCCGCAGCTGATCGGCAAGCTGGTGGAGCGCGCGCGCGAGGCGGTGACCCTCTTGTTGTTGAAGCCGCTGACCCCCGGCGCGGTGGATGTGGAACTTCTGGCCCGCCATCTGCTGATCCGTGGGCGGCTCAGCGCGCCGCTTCTGTTCCGGGCGCTGTGCGCGGGGGAGTTCGCGCTGTTCGACGCCGGCATCGCCGTGCGCGCGAACCTGCCGCCGGAGAACGCCCGCCAACTCGCCTGGGACGGCGGGCCGCACGCGCTGAAGGGGCTGTTCGCCAAGGCTGGCCTGTCCTTCACCCTGCTGAAGCCCTTCCGGGTCGTGATCGCCGTGGCCAAGGCGCTGGAGTACCAGGGCGGCGACGCCGGGCGCGAACGCTTCCAGACGGAAGCCATCGCCACCCTGTTCGACGCCTGCGGCAACAGCAGCGACCGCGAGGTCGACGACCTGCTGCTGCAACTCTTTGACCAGACCTCGGCCGAGGTGATCGAGCGCGCCATGGAACAGGCCGGCATGCCGTTTTCCCCGCTCGGGGGATGAGAACGCTCACAATTTAAAATACGCCTTCAGCCGGGCCAGCAGATCGTGGTCGTTCGCCGCGGGCAACGCGGCGGCAGGGGCGCTGGCGCGGCGGTGGGCATCGTTGCGGCGTTGGCGCAGGCCCATCAGGTCGGCGAGGCGGGCGGCCAGTTCCGGGCGGCGGCGCAGGATGGGGTCGAGCGTGTCCTTGTCCAACTCGTAGACCACGGCGTCGGTGTTGGCGATCACCGACGCGCTGCGCGGCTGGCCGGTCAGCAGCGACATTTCCCCGAACACATCGCCCGGCCCCATGTGGTCGAGCAGGATGGTCCGTCCGGTGAAGGCGCCGCGCACGTCCAGCGCGCCTTCGGCCACCAGGAACAGGGAGGTTCCCAATTCGTCCTGCCGCACCACGGCCTCGCCGGCCGGGATGTGGCGGAGGTGCATGCCGGACGCCAGCTCGTCCAGCTCGTCTTCGTGGAAGGCGGCGAACAGGTCCACGTGGGACAGCAGCTCCCGCCCCAGCTGCTCGGTGGTGAGGGCGGGCGGGGGCTTGCGGTGGCGCTCGACCTCCTGCTTCGGGCGGGCGGGCTCCAGCCCGGCGCGGCCGAGATGCTCCAGGATGGCCGAGGCCACGGCGTCGCG
>JAEZPL010000534.1 GCA_023413605.1 Pseudomonadota bacterium | reverse complement strand
TACGGCCGGCGCATGAAGGCTTCCATGATCGGCCGGCCGCATCACCCTTTCGCACATGGCTGCGCCATGTGCTGCCGGGTTTGAACCGAAGGCGTTTGATGGAAGCCATCAAACGCCTTCGGTATGACGGACCTTTGCGTGGCGCCGGTCCGGCCGATCACACCCGCGCCACGATGAACAGACGCTTGAAGGGGAACAGCGTGCTGCCGTCCGGGTGCTGGGGATAGGCAACCTCCAGCTTCGCCCGGTAGGCGGCCAGGAAGGCGTCCAACTCCTCGCCCTCCAGCACTTCCATCACCGGAACCAGCGCGGTGCCGCGGGTCCATTGCAGGACCGGAACGTCGCCGTTCAGAACTTGCAGGTATTCGGTTTCCCAGATGTCCACGCGCTTGGCGCGCGGGCTCAACCAGTCATAATAATCCTGGGGGCGGTGCACCGGGTGGCTGCGCAGCACGTCGGCCAGCTTGCCGGCCCACGGCCCTTCCGCCGCCGTTTCGTGCAGCAGGCGGTGCGAGGGAGCGTCGAAGTTGCGCGGCATCTGCACCGCCAGCACGCCGCCGGGGGCGAGCGGTTGCAGCAATTCCGGGAACAGCCGCTCGTGGTCGCCCAGCCAATGCAGCGCGGCGTTGGAGATCAGCAGGTCAACCGGCCATTGCGGGCGCCAGGTCCGCAGGTCGGCCTGCTGCCAGCGCACGCGCGACTCGGTGCCCTCCGCCCATTTCAGCATGGCGCGGGAGTTGTCGACCCCAAGCACGTCGGCGTCGGGCCAGCGCTCGGCCAGCGTGCGGGCAAGCTGCCCGCCGCCGCAGCCCAGGTCGATGACCGTCCTGGGAGTCATGGAAGGCAGGGCCGCCACCAGATCGAAGGCCGGGCGGCGGCGCCATGCGTCGAACAGCGCGTATTGTTCGGGATCCCACGGCATGTCCGGCCCTTTCTTCCGTTCAGGCGCCTTGCCGATGCGCCGCGCCGTCAGTGTGTCCGCTGGCCCTCATGCCCGCCCCGCGCGGCGACCTGGGCGTCCATGCGGTCATAATGCTTGTTGACCATGATGAAAATCGCCGTCACGCAGCCGATGGCCAGGATCCAGCCGCCGTAATAGAACGCCTCGTCCGCCGCCCGCGACGCCGCGAACAGGCCGAGAAACGCCAGGAGGCCCAGAGCGCCCCCGGTGATCCACTTGCCCGTGCCTTCCAAGTCCGATCCCTCGTCTTTGATGCCGGCCCGGCATCGGGCGCTTGCGCGGCGGATGCGGCCGGCGGGTGGTTACGTTGCGGCGTGAATTCTGGGGGAGCGAGGGCCGGAAATCAATGTGGCTCAACGCGCCGGGCCGGCTTCGCTTCCGGTCTTCTGCTCCACCGGCAACTCCAGCGCGAAGGTCGTGCCCGCCGCGGTGCTTTCCACCAGCCGCAGATCGCCGCCGTGGGCGCGCAGCACCTCCCGCGCGATGGCGAGGCCCAGCCCGATGCCGCCCGCCCGCGCCGACCCGGCAAAGGGCTGGAACAGATGCTCCCGCGCCCGCGGCGGCAGGCCGGGGCCGTTGTCGGCCACCAGCAGCGCCAGCGTGCCGTCCCGCCGTTCCGCCGTCACGGTTACCGCGTCGGCCCCGGCCTGCGCGGCGTTGCGCCCCAGGTTGGTCAGCGCGCGGGCCAATTGCACGGCGTCGACCGGCCACGTCAGCCCGTCCGGCACCCGATTGTCCCAGCGCAGGTCGGGACGCGCGCCCTGCGCGGTTCCCTGGTTGCGCATCGCGGCCAGCACCTCCGCGCCCGCCTCGTCCACCAGGGCGCCCAGATTGACGGGCGCGAGGTTCAGCGGCAGCACGCCGTCGCGGCTGTAGGCCAACGTCTGGCCGCACAGCTCCACAGCCCGGTCGATGGAAGCCATCAGCCGCGGCGTCACCCGACGCACTTCGGGGTCTGCGCTTTCCGACAGCCGTTCCGACAGCAGGGCCGCGGTGGACAGGATGCCGCGCAGGTCGTGGTTGATCTTGGTGACCGCGGTCCCCAGCGCCGCCAGCCGTTCCCGCTGGCGCAGCGCCGTGCGCACGGTGTCCTGCATGTCGGCAAGCTCGCGTTCCGCCACGCCGATCTCGTCGGTGCGGAGGCTGGGCTCGATGGGTGGGCTGCCGTCCGGGTCGCGGCGGAAGGCGACCATGCTGGCGGTCAGCCGCCGCATCGGGCGCACCAGCAGCCCGTTCAGCGCCAGGAACACCAGCCCCGCCGTGATCAGCGAGATGACCACCGAGAGCCCCAGGATGCGGCCGGAAAAGTCGATCATGGCGTCGACCATCGGCCGCTCGTCCATCACCATCTCGACGCGGATGGCCGGGTCCTTGGGGGACAGGCCGATCACCCGGATCACCCGGTTTCCCCGCTGCGCCAGCGCCACGAAGGCGTCGCGGATCAGCCCCATGGCCGATTCGCCGCGCAGGTCGTACACCGCGTCCACCTTCGGCGGCATGGAGCGCGACAGCATGTAGACGCGCGTGTCCGGCTGGACCAGATCGACGACATGGGCGCCGACATAGGCCAGCAGCTTGTTCTGAAGCCCCATCGCCACCATCATGCTGGGCGACGCCTCCACCGACAGCGCGGCGAGGTGGGCGGCGGCCAGCTTCTCCTCCAGGTAGGTCAGGCGGAACCGCGCGATGGAGGGGGTGTAGATCAGCACCTCCGCCAGCATGACGAACAGCACGGTCAGCACCAGCAGCTTGGCCGACAGGCTTCTCGTCACGGGCGGGAGCGGCATGGGGGATTTCGGCGTCCAAAGCAGGGATGCCGCATGCTAAGCCACCGCAACGCGCCTGCCCAGCCTCACCCGAACCACCTCACCCGAACCAGTTCAGCAGGCGGACGAGCCGCCGCGTGCGCGGGCCGAACAGGGTGGGGGTGTAGAAGCCGCCGGCCGCCCGCTTCCCGGCCTCCGCCAGGGTGGGGTAGGGCAGGGTCAGGTTCGCCACGTCGCCGACTCCCATGCCCTTCGCCACGGCGAGGCACCACAGCGCGATCTGTTCCCCCGCCCGCGGCCCGACGATGCCGGCGCCCAGCAGCCGCCCGCGCTTGGTCGCGACCAGCTTCACCAGCCCCTCCGCCGCGTCCTCCGTCCGCGCCCGGTCGTTGCCGGAGAAGGGCGCGCGCAGCACGCGGACGCCGTCGCCGTGCCGCTCGCGCGCCGCCGCCTCGGTCAGGCCGACCTGCGCCAGTTCGGGATCGCTGTAAGTGACCCAGGGCAGGGCGCCGTAATCCACCCTGGCCGGCAGCCGGAACAGCGCGTTCTTGATGACGACCGAGGCGTGCTGCCCCGCCACATGGGTGAAGGCCGGCCCGCCGGTGACGTCGCCCACGGCGAAGACGCGCCGGTTCGTGGTGCGCAGCCGCGCGTCCACCTCGACACCCCGGTCCGTGCAGGCGATGCCCGCCACGTCCAACCCCAGACCCTCGACGTTCGGCGCGCGCCCGGCGGCGACCAGCAGGTCGGACCCTTCGATCCGCTGCCCATCGTCCAACAGCACGGCGATGCCGTTGCCCGCGCGCTCCACCCGCGCGACGGCGGCGCTCTCGATGGTGTGGATGCCCTCCACGGCCAGCCGGCGGCGCACGATCTCCACCAGATCCGGATCGTCCTTGGGCAGCAGGGTGCCCCGTTCCAGCACCGTCACCCGCGCGCCCAGCCGCCGGTGCGCCTGGGCCATCTCCACCCCGATGGGGCCGCCGCCGAGGACGATCAGGTGCTCCGGCGCCGCGCCGCGCTCGAACAGCGTCTCGTTGGTTAGGAAGGGCACGCCGTCGAGCCCCGGCACGGGCGGCACCGCGGGGCGCGAACCCGTGGCCAGCACGAAGCGCCGCGCCCGCACCGCGATCCCGCCGGCCTCCACCGCGTCCGGCCCGGTGAAGCGCGCGGCGGCGCGGATCACCCGCACGCCCAGCCCCTCGAACCGTTCCTGGCTGTCGTGCGGGGCGATGGAGTCGATGACGCTCCGCACATGCCCGTGCACGGCGCTGAAGTTCACCGCCGGCTCGTGCCCGTTCACGCCGAACCTACCGGCGCGGCGCACCGCCTCGGCGGCCTTGGCGGCGGCGATCAGCGCCTTGGACGGCACGCAGCCGGTGTTCAGGCAGTCGCCGCCCATGGCTCCGCGCTCGATCAGCACGGTGTCGGCGCCCATCTGCGCGGCCCCGGCGGCGACGGACAGCCCGCCCGATCCGGCGCCGATCACGCACAGGTCGCAGCGAACCTCCGTCATCGCCGCCCTCATCACCGCCACCGCTTCACGGCCACGGGCAGCAGGGCCAGCGCCCCCAGCCCGACCAGCGGCAGCAGGATCTCCGGCCGGAAGACCAGCCCGAGGTCGGGCCGTCCTCCGGCGTCCAGCACCGCGCCCAGACCGCTCCCGACCGAGGCGTAGACCAGCGCCCCCGGCACGATGCCGATCAGCGTGGCGAGCGCGTATGTCCCCAACGGCACGCCCAGCACCGCCGGCACGAGGTTCACCAGCCAGAAGGGGAACAGCGGCACCAGCCGCAGGAACAGCGTGTAGCTGAAGGCGTTCGCGCGGAACCCGCCCTCCAGCCGGGCGACCCACGGCCCCGCCTTGGCGCGCAGCACCCCGCCGATGGCGGAGCGCGCCGCCAGGAACACCGCCACCGCGCCGATTGTGGCGCCGGCCACGGCGTAGCCGGTCGCCGCGGCCGTCCCGAACAGGAACCCGCCGGCCAGCGT
>JAEZPL010000533.1 GCA_023413605.1 Pseudomonadota bacterium | reverse complement strand
CAAGCAGTTGCACGAGACGATGGGCATCACCGTCGTGTACGTCACCCACGACCAGAGCGAAGCGCTGACCATGTCGGACCGCATCGCCGTGTTCAACGACGGCATCGTGCAGCAGATCGACAAGCCCGACGCGCTGTACGAGCGGCCGGTGAACAGCTTCGTCGCCAACTTCATCGGCGAGAACAACGTCCTGTCGGGCACCGTCGAGAATATCGAACAGGGCGGCTATTGCCGCGTGGCGCTGACGTCCGGGGGCTCGGTCGTCGCGCAGGCGATCAACGTGGGCGGCCCCGGCGCCGCCACGGCCCTGTCGGTGCGGCCGGAACGCGTCTCCATCCTGCGGGACGGCGAGGCGTCCGACATCCCGAACCGCCTGCCCGCCACGGTGCAGGACACCATCTACCTCGGCGACCACGCCCTGGCCGTGCTGTCGGTCGCCGGCAACGGGGAGTTCATGGTCAAGCTGCCGCCGGGCGCCTATGCGGGCCTGAGCCACGGTCAGGCCGTGTCCATCGCCTTCCGCCCCGAGGACTGCCGGGCGCTCGATCCCGTGTGATCGGGCACCCGCCGGGCCTCGAACCACCGGGCCGAACCGGGGATCGGGGCGGGGCGCACCACCTCCAAACGCAACCATCGATAAAGAAGGAACGGGGACGATGTCGAAGCTTAAGGTGGCTCTGGGATTCGTTGCGACGCTCACCGCCGGCATTGCGCTGGCCTCGGCCGCGCAGGCGCGCGACCTGACCGTGGTGTCCTGGGGCGGCGCCTACCAGGAGGCCCAGAAGAAGGTCTATTTCGAGCCGTTCAAGAAGGCGGCCGGCATCCCGATGAACGACGAGTCGTGGGACGGCGGCATCGGCGTCCTGCGCGCCAAGGTGCAGGGCGGTGCGGCCACCTGGGACGTCGTCCAGGTGGAGAGCGAGGAGCTGGCGCTGGGCTGCGAGGAAGGCCTGTTCGAGAAGATCGACTACACCAGGATCGGCGGTGAGTCGGCCTACCTGCCGCCGACCGTCGATTTCTGCGGCGTCGGCGCGATCGTGTACGACTTCGTGCTCGGCTACGACAAGGACAAGATCAAGGACGCGCCGAAGGGCTGGGCCGACTTCTTCGACACCAAGAAGTTCCCGGGCAAGCGCGGCCTGCGCCAGGGCGCCAAGACGACGCTGGAAATCGCCCTGATCGCCGACGGCGTCGCCCCGAAGGACGTCTACAAGGTCTTGGGCACCGACGAGGGCGTGGAGCGCGCCTTCAAGAAGCTGGACACCATCAAGAACGACATCGTCTGGTGGAAGGCCGGCGCCCAGCCGCCGCAGCTCCTCGCCTCGGGTGAGGTGGCGATGACCTCGGTCTACAACGGCCGCATCGACGCCGCCAACAAGAACGAGAAGAAGAACTTCGGCATGGTGTGGAACGGCGCGCTGTTCACCATCGACAGCTGGGTCATCCTGAAGGGCAGCCCGAACACCGAGGCCGCCTACAAGTTCCTGGACTTCGTCGGCAAGGCGGAGAACCAGGCCAAGCTGTCGGAGAACATCGCCTACGGCACGTCGAACAAGGACGCCGCCTCCAAGGTCTCTCCGGCCGTCCTGAAGGACCTGCCGACCGCTCCGGAGAACATGAAGGACGCCGTGGAGATCAGCGTTCCCTTCTGGCTGGAGAACCTGGACCGCCTGACCGAGCGCTTCAACAAGTGGGCGGCGAAGTAAGTCGCTGACGCGTTCAGTCCCCTCTCCCGGCCCCGCCGGGAGAGGGTGGGGCCCACGCCATGGGCGTGGGAGGGTGAGGGCAAGGTCTTTCCGAACGTTCTGCACCTTGATTCCCGGCAGGACCCTGCCCTCGCCCGCCCGCTTCGCGGGCACCCTCTCCCACCGGGGGTGGGAGAGGGAGTTTTGATCAAGAGGTCTCGCCCATGACAGCCGCGTTCGTCGCCGGCGCCGATGCGTCGTCCGAGGTGCCGCTCAAGCGCCGCCTGAAGCGGGCGGAACGAGCCCGCCAGTTCAAGGCACTGGCGCTGGTGCTGCCGCTTCTCCTGTTCCTGCTCTTCACCTTCCTGGGCCCCATCGCCGGCATGCTCTGGCGGTCGGTGGACGATTGGGAGGTGCCGCAGACCCTTCCCCACACCGTGGCGGCGCTGGCCCATTGGGACGGCAAGGATCTGCCGGACGAAACGGCCTATGCGGCGCTGGCGGGCGACCTCCAGGCGGCGCGGGCGGCCGGCACGGTCGCCATCGCGGCCAAGCGCCTGAACTACGCCGTCAACGGCTTCCGCACCATTCTGTCCAACACCGCGCGCAATCTGAAGGCGGTGCCGGAACCCGGCACGGCCAAGGACACCCTCATCAAGATCAACCCGGCCTGGGGCGAGCGCTCCACCTGGGCGGCGATCAAGGGGGCGAGCGGGCCGGTGACCAGCTTCTACCTGCTGGGCGCGCTGGACCTGACGCGCAACGTGGACGGCGCCATCGTCGCCACGCCCGATGAGCAGGCCATCTACCTCGACGTGTTCGGGCGCACCTTCACCATCAGCTTCGGCGTGACGGTGCTGTGCCTGATCCTGGGCTTCCCGGTCGCCTACCTGCTGGCGAACCTGCCGGCCGGCCAGTCGAACCTGCTGATGATCTTCGTCCTGCTGCCCTTCTGGACATCGCTTCTGGTGCGCACCTGCGCCTGGATCGTGCTGTTGCAGAGCGAGGGCGTGGTGAACGACAGCTTGCGCTGGATCGGCCTGATCGACGAGCCGCTGCGGCTGATCTACAACCGCTTCGGCGTCTACGTCGCGATGACGCACGTGCTGCTGCCCTTCATGATCCTGCCGCTGTACAGCAGCATGAAGTCGATCTCGCCGGCCTACATGCGCGCGGCGGCCTCGCTGGGCGCCTCGCCGGTCACCGCCTTCCTGCGCATCTACCTGCCGCAGACGCTGCCCGGCATCGGGGCGGGAAGCCTGCTCGTCTTCATCCTGGCGCTCGGCTACTACATCACGCCGGCCCTGGTGGGCGGTGCGGCCGACCAGATGATCAGCTACTTCATCGCCTTCTACACCACGGAAACCGTCAACTGGGGCCTCGCCTCCGCGCTGGGAGCGGTGCTGCTGCTCGCCACGCTGGTGCTGGCCGTCGTGTATGGAAAGCTGGTCCACGGCCAGCAGGTCACGGGAGGGATGAAGAATTGAGCGGATCCAACTCCTCCGGGCACGCCCCCCGCACGACCAGCCAGCGCGTGGCCTGGATGACCACGGTCGTCACGGCGTCGCTGGTCCTGGTCTTCCTGATGGCGCCGATCCTGGCGATCATGCCGCTGTCCTTCAGCTCGGGCTCGTACCTGACCTACCCGCTGCCGGGCTTCAGCTTCCGCTGGTCGAGGATTTCCTCAGCTCGCCGCGCTGGATGACGTCGCTGAAGAACAGCATCATCATCGGCGTCGCCTCGACCATCCTGTCGATGGTGCTGGGCACGCTGGCCTCGCTCGGACTCGC
>JAEZPL010000527.1 GCA_023413605.1 Pseudomonadota bacterium | reverse complement strand
GCGCTGGCCGGGCTGGTGGCCGCGGCGGCGGGTGCGGCCCTGCCGTTCCTGACGCCATTGGCCCCGTCGGCGGAGCCGCTGTCGTCGATGGCGCTGCTGGCGCAGCCCTGGGCGCTGCCGCTGCTGGCCGACCTGTTCGTGATCGCCGCGGCGGGCGGGGCCTTCGCCGTGCCGCTCTACGCGCTGATCCAGCACCGGGCGGCGGTGTCGGCCCGCGCGCGGGTCATCGCGGCGGCCAACGTGGTCAACGCGCTGTTCATGGTGGTGGGGTCGGGCGCCGCGGCGGCCATGCTGGCGCTGGGCCTGTCGCCGCTGACCGTCGCCGCCTGGGGCGGGGCGAGCATGCTGGCCGCCGTGCTGCTGGCGCTGTCCATCGACGCGGTGGAGATCGGCCGGGCGCTGGCGCGCGGCCTGTTCCGCATCGCCTTCCGGGTGGAGGTGCGCGGGGCCGAGCATCTGGAGCGGCTGGAGGGCGCGGCGGTCGTCACCCCGAACCACCAGTCCTTCCTGGACGGCGCGCTGCTGGCCGCCTTCCTGCCGGGCATGCGCTTCGCGGTGGACACCTTCATCGCGCAGCAGGCCTGGGCCAAGCCCTTCCTGGCGCTGGCCGACCATGTGACCATCGACCCGACCAACCCCATGGGCACCCGCGTGCTGGCCCGCGCGCTGGCCGAGGGCGACAAGATCTGCATTTTTCCGGAGGGGCGGATCACCGTCACCGGCTCCCTCATGAAGATCAATGGCGGGCCGGGCATGCTGGCCGACAAGGCGCACTGCCCCATCGTGCCGGTGTGCATCGAAGGCGCCCAGCGTTCCGTCCTGTCGCGCATGCACGGGCGGCTGCGCCTCGGCCTGTTCCCGCGCATCACCATCACCGTCATGCCTCCGGTTGCCACCCCCGACGTGACGGGACTGGTCGGCAAGAAGCGGCGCGCGGCCCTGAAGTCCTGGCTGTCCAGCGTCATGACAGAGACGGTTTTCGCGGCGCACGAACGCCCGGAGACGCTGGCCCTTGCCCTGTTCGACGCCGCGCGCAAGACCGGCTGGGGCAAGGCGGCCGTGCAGGACGCCGACTTTTCCACCGTGTCCTACCGGTCGCTGGTCGCGCGCTCCCTGGTGCTCGGCCGCATCCTGGCGCGCGGCACGGCGGCGGGGGAGGCGGTGGGCGTGCTGCTGCCGACCGCCTCGGCCACCGCGGCGGTGTTCTTCGGGCTGGCGGCCCATGGCCGTCCGGCGGCGATGCTGAACTTCACCGCCGGCCCGGACGCCATCAAGGCGGCCTGCCGCGCCGCCGGGGTGCGCCGCATCGTGACCTCCACCCAGTTCGTGGAGAAGGGCCGCCTCGGCCCGCTGGTCGAAGCCCTGGCGGCCGACCACGCCATCATCCACCTGGAGGACGTGAAGCGAGGCCTGCGCTTGGGCGACAAGTTGCGCGCGCTCGCCGCGCTGATAGCGCCGGAGCGGCTGTTGCCGCCGCAGGGCGCACCGGACGACGTGGCGGCGATCCTCTTCACCTCGGGGTCGGAGGGGCCGCCGAAGGGCGTGGCGCTGACGCACGACAACCTGCTGGCCAACATGACCCAGGTGGCCTCCGTGGTGGACTTCACGCGGCAGGACGTGGTGTTCAACTGCCTGCCGGTCTTCCATTCCTTCGGCCTGCTGGGCGGGATGCTGCTGCCGATCCTGAACGGCGTGAAGACGGTTCTGTACCCCAACCCGCGCCATGTCCGGCTGATCCCGGAACTGGTCTACCAGACCAACGCCACGATCCTGTTCGGCACCGACTTCTTCCTGAACGCCTGGGCGCGGGCGGCGGATCCCTATGATTTCCGATCGCTGAGGCTGGTCTTCGCGGGGGCGGAGCGCCTTCAGGAGGAAACCCGCCGCACCTACACGGAACGGCTGCGCGTCCATCTGCTGGAAGGCTACGGCACGACGGAGACCTCGCCGGTCATCGCGGTGAACACGCCGGCCCGCTTCCGCTCCGGCACGGTCGGGCAGGCCCTGCCGGGCATCGAGACGCAACTGGTGCCGGTGCCCGGCGTTCCCGTGGGCGGCCGGCTGCGCGTGAGGGGGCCGAACGTCATGAAGGGCTACCTGCATGCCGACCGCCCCTGCGAGGTCCAGGTGCCGGAGGATGGCTGGCACGACACCGGCGACATCGTGGAGATCGACGCCGACGGCTTCATCCGCATCGTCGGGCGCGTCAAGCGCTTCGCCAAGGTGGCCGGCGAGATGGTCCCGCTGGGCGTGGTGGAGGAGTTGGCCCTGCACGCCGATTCGGAGGGACCGCACGCCGCCATTGCCCTGCCGGACGCCCGGCGCGGCGAGCGCATCGTGCTGGTCACCGCCAGCGCGGCCCTGTCGCGCGACGCCCTGGTCGCCGCCGCAAGGATCAAGGGAGCGCCGGAGATCGCCATCCCCCGCGACATCATCCGCGCGGCAAGCATCCCGCTGCTCGGCACCGGCAAGACGGACTATCCAGCCGTGGCGCGCCTTGCCGCCGAAGCCCTGGCGGGGGAAACGGCGTAGCCGGTCCCCCCTCTCCCCGGAGGGGAGAGGGGCTTTTCTAAGGCCGGCAGGCCACGTGCAGGCCCTTGCCGACCGCGAAGGTCGTGGAATGGAAGTCCGGCAGGGCCTCCACCGCCGCGATGTAGCCGGCGATTTCCTGCGGATGGGACAGGGCGTTGTCGGCCAGCAGGATGCAGTCCGGTTCCAGCTTCGGCAGCAGAAGGCGAAGCTGGTCCGGGGCGCTCCAGCGGTCGGCGTCGAAGAAGACGCAATCGAAGGGGCCGGGCAGGCCGGCGATCGTCTCTGTCGCATCGCCGACCAGCAGGCGGACGTGGCTGGCAAGGCCGGCGCGTTCCAGGTTGGCGGCCGCCTGGGCGCTCTTGCCCGGATCACGCTCGATGCTGACCAGTGGCGGGTTTGCGGACGGGCCGGCGGCGCCGGTGGCGCGCAGGGCCGCGGCCAGCCACAGGGTGCTGACGCCGTTGGACGTGCCGATCTCCAGCACCCGGCGGCGTCGCCCGCCGCGCACGAGGACGTGCAGAAGCTCCGCGGTCTCCCGCTCCAGGTTCAGCATCTTGCGGGCGCGGTCGCCCTCGCGGGCGTCGTTCTCGCGGCCGAAGCCTTCCAGGTCGCGCAGCACGCGTTCGACGGCGTCATCCACCAGCATGGGGCGGCTCCTCAGGTCTGGTCCGGGCTCGACTGTGCGCCTGTGACATGTTACCGTCAATGGTGACGTGACAATAGGACGACGCGATGACGGCCCGGACCCGCCGCCCCGGCCTGGGGGAGGAGGCCTACGAGCGCCTGCGTGCGCTGCTGCTGGACAGCGGCCGCTACGCGCCCGGCGACAAGCTGAACGTGATCGCGCTGGCCGGCGAACTTGGGGTCAGCCGGTCGCCCATGTGGGACGCCATCGCCAAACTGGAATCGGAAGGGCTGCTGGAGGTCGTGCCCCGCCACGGCGTGTTCCTGGTGCGCTTCGACGCGCGCCGGCTGGCGGAGCTTTACGAGACGCGCGAGGCGCTGGAGGGCATGGCGGCGCGGCTGGCGGCGGAGCGCGCCGGGCTGGCGGAGGTCGCGGCGCTGGAACGGTCTCTGGTCGAGCAGCAGGCCTGCCTGGACCGCGGCGACGCCGCGGGCTATTCCGACGCGGCGCTGGCCTTCCATCAGGCGGTGCTGCGCATCGCCGGCAACACGACCATCGAACGGATGCTGGAGGCGCTCTACGCCCAGACCCGTGCCATGTGCCGGGGCCTGCCGACCACGTCCGGGGATTTGGCCGCCCGCCGCGACGATCACGCGCATCTCGTCGCCGCGATCCGGGCGCGCGACGCCGACCGCGCGGAGGACATCGCGCGGGTGCATGTCCGGTACCTTGCGTTCGCCGCGCGGGGTTTATCGGGGGAGGGTTGACCGCCGCCGCGCCGGTTCGCGGTGGCGGGCGAGGCCGGGTGGTGGACGAAGACCGACCGCGTGATCGCGTTCGGCAACGTCCAGGCACCGGCCCTGCCCTGAAAGAGGCCCCGTCCTACGCCGCCTGGTTCATCTGTTGCAGGCGTTGCGGGTCGATCTGGAGCCGCGTGGCGAGATATTGCAGGTAGGACCGCTCCGTTTCCGAATTGCGGTCCACCGCCATCAGGGAGGCCATGTAGACCTGCTCCGCCGTTTGCGGATCCTGGACAGACTGGACCAGCGTGTCGAGCGACTGCGGCCGGTCGAGTTCCTGTTCAATGATCTGGCGTTCCTCCGGTCCGGACCCGGCCTCGTCCAGCGAGGACAGGATGCGCTGGCGCTCCTCGGCGGTGATCACGCCATCGGAATTGGCGGCGGCGATCATGGCGCGGATCAGCAGCAGGGCGTGCTGGTCCTCCATCGCCAGGGACGGGTAGGCGCCTTCGCTTCCCGCTTCGGTGGGCGCCGTGGGTGTGGGTTGTTGGGGAGCGGCGCGGGTCTGGAAAATCTGCGACAGCCGGTCGCCGAGGGAGCCGCCGGCACCCGCACCGGCTGCGCCCCCGAAGATGCTGCCCAGGATGCCGCCGCCCGACGTTCCGCCCCACAGGCCGCCGGATTGGCCCCCACCGGATTGGCCCCCACCGGATTGGGTTGGCGGAACGGGCTGTCCACTGACTTGCCCGTCGGTCCTGCCTTGCATGTTCTGCTGGCGCTCCTGATAGGCGCGGTAGGCGATGTAGGCCAAGGCGCCAAGCCCGGCGACCGAGCCGACGCCCATGCCGCTGCGCGATCCGCCGGCGGAGGCGTTGAGGCCCGAATTGTTCAGCATGGAGCCCATGCTGTCCATTCCCTTGCCGCTGCGTCCGCCCATGCCGGTCGCCAGCATCGTGCCGAGAATGTTCTGTAGGTCGGCCATGGTCGTTCTCCCCGTCCGTCGATGTTGCCATGGCGACAACAACAGGCGGGGCAGACCGGGGTTCAGCGGCTTGGCCGGGGCTGCATGAAAAAGCGTCGGATCTTATGGCAGACCGGGGGCCTGTACCGACGGGCACCGCCGGATGGCGGAAGCGTTGCGATTGCCGACGTCAGAGCAGGGTGTGCTCGACCAGGATCTTGGCGCCGATGGCGATCAGGCCGAGGCCGCCCACCAGTTCCGCCCGGCGGCCGAGCAGCGGACCGGCCGCGCGGCCCAGCAACACGCCGCCGAAGCCCATCAGGAAGGTCACCACGCCGATCAGCGTCGCGGTCACCGCGATGTCCACATCGGCCATGGCGAGGCCGACGCCCACCGCGCTGGCGTCGATGCTGGTCGCCACCGCCATGGTCAGCAGGGCCAGCCATCCGGATCGCGTCGCTGCCGCGTCATCGTCCGCCTCGCCGCCGATGGCGTTGCGGAGCATCGATCCGCCGATCAGCAGAAGCAGGCCGAAGGCGATCCAGTGGTCCACCGCCTGGACCATGTCGGCGAAAGACGTGCCGACCGCCCAGCCGATGGCCGCCATCGACAGCTGGCAGGCGCCGAAGGCGAAGCCGACGCGGAGCGCTTCGGACAGGCCGGGGCGCTTCTGCACCGCGCCACGGCCGAGCGCCGCGGCGAAGCTGTCCATGGATAGGCTGACGGCGAGAGCGAAGGAGGTGACGCCGAACATGGAGAGCATCTCCGGCCAAGCGGATGCGACAGCACGGCTGCACCCGGTTGGCCTTCGGGTCGCATCCGCGCCATCGGTCTTGCCGAACCGGCCGGACCTTGTCCGGCTGCCGCACGCACCACGGGGAAGCCCCCGAGTCTGTTGGCGCGCGCCCCTCTCGCGGAGGGTGGCTACTCCCCAATGACGGGTCGGACGGTACAAGGGGCTGGGCTGGAAGTCAATCTATATGAACAGGTGTTCATACGCTTTTGAATCGCTCTAAAATCAGCCGCCGGTCCACGGCCGGCGGGGCGGGGTGGGAACCCAGGCGCAGCATGAGGACGGCGGGGGCAGCGCGCGCTGGTGCCGGTGCCGATCGGCGGCCCGGACCATGTCCCGCTGCGCCCAAAAGGCGTCCTGTTCCTCGGCGGATTGGCGCTGTTGGCGGATGCGGTCCGTCTGCCATTCCCAAAATCCGGCGCCGATCTCATCCACCTCGCCCCAGCCGCGGGCCGGACGGGTGCGGACCAGGAACGGGTCGCCTTCCGCAGCAACCGGCCCCAGAACGGTCCGGTCGTCGGCTTGCGGCGTCAGGTTGTTCGTGTAATGGGGGCCTCCGTAGGCGTCGCGATAGGTGTCGTAGGGGGTGTAGCCCTGGGCGAACGCCGCGCAGGGAGACAGGCTGGTGGCGAGAAGGGCGCCGGCCAGGATGCTGAACCGGGTGGGCATGGGGCGGCCTCCATGCGTGGTCCCCCGCATCCCCGACTTCAGCGACAGGATGGCGCAGGCGGGGGATTCTGGTGCAAAAGGGGACGGTGCCGTGTCAACGCACGCCGACCCCGGCCGTTCCGACCCAACTGTTCCAGAGGACTTCGTTCGTGTTTCGCAGCCCCCGCTCTCTTCTCGTGCTGTGCCTGTTCGCCGGCATTATGGCTTTGCTGGTCTTCGGCCGCGATCCTTCCGACGGTGGGCGGGCGGTGGACAACCGGGGTTTCCTGTCGGCCTGCGAGAAAAGCGACGTCGTGGCGGCCAGCGGCCCCGACCTGGCGGAGGCCGCGCGGCTGTGCTCCTGCATCCTGTCCTGGCACCTGAAGGAGGGCGAGAAGGTGGGCTACCCGCTTCCGGCCTCGCTCTACCAGCCCGCCACGCCCACCGGCCCCGGGTCGGAGGTCAGCTCGCTCGCCCGATCGGTGGACAGCAGGGCGCGGGAGGCCTGCCGGTCCGGACGCATGCCCCGCTGACGCATGTCC
>JAEZPL010000522.1 GCA_023413605.1 Pseudomonadota bacterium | reverse complement strand
CCAACATCCTGCGGATCGCCTGGGTGGAGGCTGAGTGAGGCAGCTTGCCCTCTCCTCCCGGCGGGGAGAGGGATTCCCTGACGGATGTCTCATACCGAAGGCCTTTGATGGCTTCCATCAAAGGCCTTCGGTTCAAACCCGGCAGCCCATGGCGCAGCCAAGTGCGAAAGGGGCATACGGCCCGCCGTTCATGGAAGCCTTCATGCGCCGGCCGTATCAGGCCATCACCAGATCGACCGGGGCAACCATGGGGAAACGCAGGGTGAAGGTCGTTCCGCGGTCGGGGGCGCTGTCGAGCGCGATGCGGCCCTTCAGCGTGCGGGTCGCGATGTTGTAGACGATGTTCAGCCCCAGGCCGCTGCCGCCGCTGCCGCGGTTGGTGGTGAAGAAGGGGTCGAAGACCTTGCCCTGAAGCTCCGGCGGGATGCCCCGGCCGTTGTCGGAATAGACAAGCTCCACCTCGTCCTCGCCGACCTGGGTCACGGTCACGCGCAGGATGCCGTGCTGGCCGGGCGCGAAGCCGTGGATGATCGAGTTCATGACGAAATTGGTCAGAACCTGGCTGAGCGCCCCCGGATAGCCGTCGATCATCAGGTCTTCCGGGCAATCCACGATCACCGTGTGGGCGGCGCGCTTGATGCGGACGCCCAGGCTGCGCAGCACCTCGTGGATGTAGTCGCGCAGGTCGAAGACGCGCCGCTCCTCGCTCGCCTGATCGACGGCGATCTGCTTGAAGCTCTGGATCAGCTGGGCGGCACGCTCGATGTTCATCAGCATCAGCTGTGTCGCCTCGCTCGCCGTATCCAGGAAATCGGCGAAATCCGGCTTGCGCAGCTGCCTGGCCTCGAAGTCGCGGCGGATGAGGCGAATCCGCTCCGCCAGCAGGGAGGCGCCGGTCAGGGCAATGCCGACCGGCGTGTTGATCTCGTGCGCCACGCCGGCCACCAGCGAGCCGAGCGCCGCCATCTTCTCCGACTGGATCAGGTGCGCCTGCGCGTCCTTCAGATTGCGAAGCGCCTGCTCGGCCTCCTCTTTGGCGGCGTGCACCTGCTCCTCGGCGCGAATGCGCTCGGTCACGTCGGTGTAGGAGCCGACGATGCGGAAGGTCCGGCCGTCCGGCCCCGCCACCCGGATCGCGCGGGTGAACAGGTGGACGATGTGCCCGTCCCTGTGCCGGTAGCGCTGAACGACCTGGCACTCGTCCTTCGTGCCGTCGGCGAAGTCGGCGACCATGCTCAGCGCGGCTTCCCGATCGGCGGGCAGGATCAGTTCCGACCAGCGCTCCAGGCTGTTGTCCATCTGGTCTTCGCCGTAGCCGAGCAGCCCCCACCACTGTGGGGAGAACCAGAGATCGTTGGTGCGCAGATCCCATTGCGAGATGCCTTCGCGCGCCGCGCGGATGGCCAGCTCGAACAGTTCCCGGCTGGCGGCCAGCTCCCGTTCCGCCTGCTTGCGCTCGGTGACATCCGTGTAGGTGCTGACGAAGCCGCCGTCGGGCAAGGTCTTGCTGTGGCATTCGACGACGACGCCGTCGGCGCGCACCCGTTCCCGCGACACGTCCCAGTCGGGGGCGCGCAACAGGGCCATGCGCTCGGCGATCAGCGCCTCAACGTCTCCCCGGCCGTAGCCGCCGCGCTCCGCGACATGGCGCACGATCTCCCCGAAGGGCTGGTGAAAGCGGGGAAAGCCGTCCTCGATGTTCAGCAGTTCCAGCGCCCGCTGGTTCCACGCGGTCAGCCGCAGGTCGCGGTCGAAGGCCAGCACGCCCTGGCTCAACCCGTTCAGCACGGCGCTGGTCTGGGTCCACTGCGCCTCCAGCTCCTGCTCGGCGCGCTTGCGGGCGGAGATGTCGTTGACGCAGGCGAGCATCGCGTTCTCGCCCTGGTAACGGAACAGCCGGGCCGACAGCATCACCCACAGCTCGCGCCCGGTGACCGAGCGCATCCGCGTCTCGAAGCCGTCGACGCGCCCTCCCCCGGCGCGCAATGCCCCGATCAGGCGATCACGCTCACCCGGATCGCTGTAGTGGTCGTAGGCGTTCACCGTCCCGACCGCCTCCTCCACCGACACGTCGAACAGCACGCACGCATGCTGGTTGGCCTGCAGGACCAGCCCGTCCGACACCCGCGTCACCACCAGAGGGAAAGAAATGGCCTGCATGATCTGGCCCTGCGCCTCGTCGGCGCGGGCGCGGTCTGTGACGTCGGTGTAGACGCGCAGGACGCCGCCGCCCGGCAGCGGCGAATGCCGCGCGTCCAGGATCGACCCGTCGGCCCGCGTCAACCGGAAGGCAAAGGCATCGGGGCGCTGGCAGAGGGCCATCCGCTCCGCCACGATGGTATCGACGTCGCCCGGCCCGTAATCGCCGCGCTCCACCGTGAAGCGGATCAGGTCGGCGAACGGCCGGCCGGCAACGGCGATGTGCGCCGGCAGGCGGAACAATTCCAGGTAGCGTCGATTCCACACGACCAGCCGCATCTCCGCGTCGAAGGCGCTGGCCGCGTCGGACATCGCGTCGAACATTG
The DNA here is from genome assembly GCA_023413605.1 of Pseudomonadota bacterium. Classification (GTDB taxonomy): domain Bacteria; phylum Pseudomonadota; class Alphaproteobacteria; order Azospirillales; family Azospirillaceae; genus Azospirillum. Next base: position 1,891 of record JAEZPL010000522.1, on the reverse strand, counting down.
TCTCGAACATCGCGCGGTTGATCGAAAGGTCCGACCCGGCCTCCGCCCCCGCCATACCCGCATCCTCCCGCACAGAACTGCCCGAACATACAAAAAGAGGTAGGTACGGACCGGTTGTGCGAACCATACACCAATTCGCCGGCCTCGCCCATGATAAGGAGCATTTGCGGCATTTGGATCTCGCGTATCCTTTGCCGCTCCCCATGTTTTAAGGCCCGCCACGCTTCGGGTGGTGCACTGGTTACAGTGACGACATCAACGTTACGCCGCAGACATTTCCTGAACCATAAGGGACCCGAATCCGACATGCCCGAGATCGCCGCCTACGGTGGGCTGTTCATGACCGCCTTCCTGGCCGCCACCATTTTCCCGGCGCAGTCGGAAATTCTTCTGGCCGGCATGCACGCCACGGGCAATTACGACCATGTGGCGCTGCTGCTGGTGGCGACGGCGGGGAACGTGCTGGGCTCCGTGGTGAACTGGGCGTTCGGGCGCTACCTGATGCATTTCCAGGACCGCCGCTGGTTTCCCATCAAGGCCGCGATGGTGGATCGCGCCACGCGCTGGTACCAGCGGTTCGGCGTGTGGTCGCTGCTGCTGGCCTGGATGCCGGTGATCGGCGACCCGCTGACGCTGGTGGCGGGCATCCTGCGCGTGGATCTTCGGGTGTTCCTGCTGCTGGTCACGGCCGGCAAGGCCGCGCGCTACGCCGCCCTCGTCATGGCGGTGTGATGCGCGGTCTGGTGACCGCGCGAAATTCCGCGATGCAAAATCGATGCTTGAGCCGCCTCGCCGGCCGAAGTAATACCTTCGTCCGAATTCGGACGGTCGGTTGCGCTGCAAAAAGACCTTGGCTTCCATAAGGCTTTCCCCGTTTCGTTCCTTTCCTTGATCGAGGTCAAGGGGATGCCGGGGTGCGTCGCCTATTGTGCCGTTCCGCGCCCACACCCGGAGCCTTAGGCAACCGAGATGCCCGACGGAAGCGTAGTTACACCGGCCAAGGTCAAGCTCTACGAGGACCACAAGACGATTCATCCGAAGGCCGTTTCCGGACGGTACCGGCGGATGAAGACCGTCGCCCTGTGGGTGCTGCTGGCGATCTTCTTCATCGCCCCGTGGATCCGCTGGGAACGCGGCGGCGACGCGCCGGCGCAGGCGGTGCTGCTGGACATGACCACGCCGCGCTTCTTCATCTTCTGGATCGAGATCTGGCCGCAGGAAATCTACTACCTGACCGGCATCCTGATCATCGCCTCGCTGGGCCTGTTCCTGGCGACCGCGCTGGCCGGACGCGTGTGGTGCGGGTTCGCCTGCCCGCACACGGTGTGGACCGACCTGTTCGTCTGGATGGAGCGATTCTTCGAAGGCGACCGCGCGGAACGCATCCGCCTGGAAAAGGCGCCCTGGACCGCGAAGAAGGTGCTGCGCAAGGCGGGCAAGCACGCCGGCTGGCTGGCGCTGAGCGCCGTCACCGGCTTCGGCTTCGTCGCCTACTTCACCGACGCGCCGACCCTGGCGTCCGACCTGCTGTCCTTCAACGCCTCCTACGAGGCGGTGAGCTTCTTCGCCCTGTTCGCGGGCATGACCTACATCATGGCCGGCTGGACGCGCGAGCAGATGTGCTACTACATGTGCCCGTGGCCGCGCATCCAGACCGCCATGCTGGACGAGCACAGCCTCGTCGTCACCTACGACCGGCTGCGCGGCGACAAGCGGTCCGCCAAGCGCAAGTCGCAGACGTGGGACGAGCGCAAGGCGCTGGGCTTCGGCGACTGCATCGACTGCGGCCAGTGCGTGCAGGTCTGCCCCGTGGGCGTGGACATCCGCACGGGCGAGCAGGCGGACTGCATCAACTGCGGCCTCTGCGCCGACGCCTGCGACAACATCATGG
>JAEZPL010000195.1 GCA_023413605.1 Pseudomonadota bacterium | reverse complement strand
CGGCATGGGCGGGATGTCCGGTATGGGCGGCATGTCCGGCATGAGCGGGATGCAGGGCAAGCAGTAAGCCTGCCGATCACGGGAACGGTGCGCCGGGGCTGGGGAGTGCCCCGGCGCACCGTTCCCGTCAGCAATCGCTGGGACGCGCCTGCGCCCGGCAAAGGCTCCGAACCGCCGAAGGGCCTGTCGCATGACGTCCAACAACCCGAAAAACGTTCACCCCATCGTCTATTTCCTGGGCTTCTTCCTGGTGTTCGGGCTCGTTCAACTGGCCTTCCCGGCGAAGAAGACCGCCCCCGCCTCCGGGGTTCTCGCGCAGACCGCGCAAAGCGCGACAGCCGCCACACCGGCACCTGCGCCCGAAAAGTCCTCGGCCACCGCGCAGATTCTGATGGAAGCGGCACGCGCCGTGCCGCCGGCCCCGGCAAAGCCCGACACGCCGGCCCTCGTGGCCGCCGCTCCGGCCCCGGCTCCTGCTCCCGCCCCACAGGCGACGCCGGTGGAGGCCCCCGTGGCGGCCCCCGTGGCGGCGAAAGCCGTTGCAGGCTCCGCCTACCCCGCCGCCGTGCGGAGCGCGTCGGGTGAGCCGGACTACGGCAAGGCGCTGTGGAACCCGCTGCATTTCAAGCCGGCCATCGACACCGCCACCAACGAGCAGTGCCTGGCCTGCCACCAGGAGATCCTGCAGGCGAGCGTCCGCGACACCTCCCCCGCCGGGGTGAAGGCCGCGACGGCGCAGGCCTGGTACCAGACGCTGGACACCTACGTCGGCGCGCAGGACACCTTTCACCGCCGGCACCTGACCTCGGCCATGGCCGAGCGGCTGATGGACCTGCCGTGCAACTTCTGCCACCAGGGCTCCAACCCGCGCGAGGAAGCGCCGGTGCCGCCGACCAACACCAATGCCAACGCCAGCACCGGCCATACGCTGCGCAAGCAGACGAACCCGGAAACGACCTGCCTGCTGTGCCACGGCCAGTTCCCCTGGCAGAACATGGAAGGCCTGTCCGGCCCCTGGCACGAGGTCCGCGGCGACCTTGAAAGCGCCGACGCCCCCAACGGCTGCCTGTCCTGCCACAACCCCGAAGGCGGCTTCCGCAGCGAGCGGCACAAGGTCACCTACCTGAAGGCCGAGGCGATCGAGCAGGCCGCCACCGAGAACGCGGACACCTGCTACGGCTGCCACGGCGGGCGCGCCTGGTACCGGATCAGCTTCCCCTACCCGCGCCATCCGTGGCCCGGCATGCCGGAGGAAACGCCGGACTGGGCGAAGGGACGCCCCACCTCCTCCGACCCGCGCTACGCGCTGCCCAAACCGTGAGAAACGCCCCCATGGACAAGACGTTGGACAGCAAGACACCGGACCCGCAGACCGTTCTGGGCAACGCGCTGAACGTCTCGCGGCGCGGCGTCCTCCAGGGCGCCGCCGGAGCCGTCGCGACCGCCAGCCTGTTCCGCGCCGTCGCGCCGGAGGAGGCCAAGGCCTTCGCCTACAGCCCCTACCCCACCGACGACGAGCTGGTCACCGTGCCGACCAGCTGCGCCCACAACTGCGGCAGCCGCCACATGCTGGTGGCGCACAAGAAGGGCGACGTGATCGTCCGCCTGTCGACCGACGACGGCCGATTCCAGGGACCGGAGGGCGGATACGGCTACGACACGGAGGAGATGCCGCAGCTGCGCGCCTGCCTGCGCGGCCGGTCCTACCGCTCGCGGCTCTATTCGGCGGAACGTCTGCTCTACCCGATGATCCGCGTCGGCGAGCGCGGCGAGGGCAAGTTCAAGCGCGCGTCCTGGGACGCCGCGCTGGACTACGTCGCGGGCAAGATGCAGGACCTCAAGCAGAAGTACGGCCCGCAGGCGCTGCTCGACCAAAGCTACGCCGGCGCGTCCTATGGCGTGCTGCACAAGTCCGACCAGATCGAAGGGCTGCTGGGCCGCTTCCTCGGCATGTACGGCTGCCGGACGTCGAGCTGGTCGGTGCCGTCCTATCAGGCGACCACCTTCTCCAGCCGCATGACCTTCGGCACCATCGAGGATGGGAACGAGGACGACACCTTCGCCCATTCCAAGCTGATCATCATGTGGGGCTGGAACCCGGCCTACACCTTCCACGGCGGCAACACCTTCTACTACATGCGCCTGGCCAAGCAGCGCGGCTGCCGCTTCGTGCTGGTCGATCCGCAATATTCGGACAGCGCGTCGGCCTATGATGCGTGGTGGATCCCGATCCGGCCGGCGACCGACGCGGCGATGATGGCCGGCATGGCCTTCCACATCTTCACCAGCAACCTGCACGACCAGGACTTCATCAACCGCTTCTGCCAGGGCGTGGACCCCGGCACGATGCCGCAGTGGGCGCAGGGGCAGGAAAGCTTCAAGGACTACATCCTGGGCACCCGCGACGGGCAGCCGAAGACGCCGGAATGGGCCAGCGCCATCTGCGGCGTGCCGGCCAACGACATCGTGAAGCTGGCCGACCTGTATGCCCGCACCAAGCCGGCGGCGCTGAAGGCCAGCTGGGCGCCGGGCCGCAATTCGAACGGCGAGCAGTACAACCGCATGGCCGCGGCGCTGCAGGCCATCACCGGCAACATCGGCAAGCTGGGCGGCTGCGCGGAAGGCGTGGGCAAGGCCTGGCACGCGGAGGGCGTGGCCTACCCCTACGACGAATTTTCCAACGTCTGGTACGCCTCCATCAAGTCGGACCGCTGGGCGCATCTGGTCCTGAACTACCCGAACCTGAAGCGGGAGGAGATCGGGCTGTGGCCGCGCGGCGACCACCTGGACGGCGTCATCCCCAACGTCCGCGGCATCTTCTGGCAGGGGTCGAACTGGTTCAACCAGCTGCCCAACATCAACAAGCAGATCGAGGCCATCAAGAAGCTGGATCTCGTCGTCTGCAACGACAGCACCATCACGCCGTCCGGCCTCTACGCCGACGTGCTGTTCCCGGTGGCGACCCATTTCGAGCGGCACGACGTGGCGCTGCCCTGGTACAAGGGCCACTACTACATCCACCGCC
>JAEZPL010000182.1 GCA_023413605.1 Pseudomonadota bacterium | reverse complement strand
CCTGAAGGCCGTTCCCTTCGCCGCCAAGGGCCGGCGCCGGCATGTCGCCCCGGCGGTCTCGGTGCCTGCGGCGCTGCCCGTGCCCGCCCACAAGAGCCTGTCCACCCAGGCCGCCTTCGGCCAGATTCTGAACGAACTGGGCCGCGAGCGGTCTGATCTGGCCGAACGGATCGTGACGACGGCGCCCGACGTGACGGTGTCCACCAACCTCGGCGCCTGGGTGAACCGGCGCGGCCTGTTCGCCAAGAGCGAGATGGCCGACCTGTTCAAGAAGGAACGCATCCCCTCCACCTACAGCTGGGATTTCTCGCCCAAGGGCCAGCACATGGAACTGGGCATCGCCGAGTCCAACCTGTTCATCCTTCTGTCGGCGCTGGGCCTGTCGCATTCGCTGTTCGGGGAACGGCTGCTGCCCATCGGCACGGTCTACGACCCCTTCATCATGCGGGCGGCGGACCAGATGAACTACGCCTGCTATCAGGACGCGCGGTTCCTGCTGGTGGCGACGCCGTCCGGCGTGACGCTCGCGCCGGAAGGCGGAGCGCACCAATCCATCGCCACCCCGCTGGTCGGCATGGCGCAGGACGGGCTGGCCTATTTCGAGCCGGCCTTCGCCGACGAACTGGCCGTCATCATGCGCTGGGCCTTCGACTACATGCAGCGCAATGGCGAAGGCACGCCCAACGAGCAGAACTGGTTGCGCGACGAGACGGGCGGTTCCGTCTACCTGCGCCTGTCCTCCCGCACGCTGGAACAGCCGACCCGGACCATCGACGCGGAGTTGGAGCGCGATATCGTGCTGGGCGGCTACTGGCTGCGGCGCCCCGGCCCGAACGCGCAGGTGGTCGTCGCCTACACCGGCGCCGTGGCGCCGGAAGCCATCGAGGCGGTGGGCATGCTGGGCGAAGACCGGCGCGACGTGGGCCTGCTGGCCGTCACCTCCGCCGACCGCCTCCAGGCGGGCTGGAGCGCCGCGCAACGGGCGCGCGAGCGCGGGTTGAGCCACGCCCGCTCACACATCGAACGGCTGCTGGACGGCGTGCCGCCGCACTGCGCGCTGGTGACGGTGGTGGATGGGCACCCGGCGACGCTGGGCTGGCTCGGCGCCGTCGAGGGGCACCGCACGCGGGCGCTGGGCGTGGAGCATTTCGGCCAGACCGGCACCATCGCCGATCTGTACCGCCATTACGGCATCGACGCCCAGGGCATCGCGCGGGCGGCGGAGGCGCTGTCCCCCGGCCGCCCCGTGCGGCACCTGCGGGCGGTGTAGGCCGCCCCTTTAAGCCCCTTCGCGGTGGACCTGGAACCCCGCGAAGGACTGGCTGACCGGCATGATCTCCAGCCGGTTCACGTTCACGTGCGGCGGCAGGGTCGCCACCCAATGGAGCGTCTCGGCGATGTCGTCGGCGGTCATCGGGTTGGCGCCTTTGTAGACCGCGTCGGACGCGGACTGGTTGCCGTGGGTGCGCACCAGCGTGAATTCCGTCTCCACCATGCCCGGCTCGATGGAGGTGACGCGCACGCCCTTGCCGTGCAGGTCCGACCGCAGTCCCAGAGAGAATTGCCGGACGAAAGCCTTGGTGCCGCCGTAGGTGTTGCCGCCGGTGTAGGGATAGGTGCCGGCGACGGAGCTGATGTTGATGATGCCGCCCCGCCGTTCGATCAGGACCGGCAGCAGCTTGTGCGTGATGGTGACGAGGCCGGTGATGTTGGTGTCGATCATCTGGCGCCAGTCGTCCAGGCTGGATTCGACGGCCGGCTTGGTGCCCAGCGCCAACCCGGCGTTGTTGACCAGCACGTCCACCCCGCGGAACGCCTCCGGCAGGGCGGCCAGGGCGGCGTCCATCGCGGCCTCGTCGCGCATGTCGAACACGGCGGCGTGCACGCGGTCCGGCCCCAGCTCATCCACCAGCCGCTCCAGCCGGTCGGCGCGCCGGCCGGTCACGATGACCTTCCATCCGGCCTGGGCGAAACGCCGCGCGGTCGCGTCGCCAAAACCGGCGGTCGCTCCGGTGACGAGAATGGTCTTGTCCAAGTGTTCCTCCTTTGCTGCGGCGCTGTCGCCCGCCCCCCATCATCGGCCACAGCCTCAGCTGGGTGCAAACTTCTCGTAATGGAAGCTGGCGGGTTCGATGCTCTGCTCGCGGAAGAACACGCGCACCGCCTCGACCATCGCCGGCGGCCCGCAGAGATACACGTCCACGTCTCCGCCGTTCAGCCGCTCCGCGTCGAGATAATGCGTGACGTAGCCCTTCAGCGGGTGGGTGCTGCCCTCGTCCGCAACACACGTTGCAAAGGTGAAGTTCGGAATGCGCTCCGCGTAGGCGCGGATCGCCTCGACCTCCACGAGGTCGCCGTCGCTGGTGACGCCGTAGACGAGGTGGATGGGCTGCCCTCCACTCCCACCATCCCCCACCTCCGCGATGCGGCCCAGCATGGACAGGAAGGGCGCCAGCCCCGTGCCGCCGGCCAGCATCAGCACCGGCCGCCGGATCTCCCGCAGGTAGAAGCTGCCGAGCGGCCCCGTGATGGTCAGGCGGTCGCCGGGCTTCGCGCGCCCGGTCAGATAGCCGCTCATCAGCCCGCCCGGAACGTTGCGGATCAGGAACGTCGCGCGGTCCGCGCCTGGCGGGGAGCTGAAGGAATAGGCGCGCGTCTCCGTCGTGCCGGGCACCTGGATGGTGACGTACTGCCCCGGCAGGAAGGCAAGCCGCCCCGCCCCCTCCAGCGCGAGGGTGAGGCCGATGGCGCTGTCGGACAGCGGCTCCACCGACACGACCTCCGCCGCGAGGTCTATCGCCTTCGTCTTGCACAGCTCCGACGAGGCCGCGATGCGCAGCACGAGGTCGGAGGCCGGCCGCATCTGGCAGGTCAGGCAGTAACCTTCTTCCGCCTCGTCGTCGGTCAGCGCGTCCTCGATGTAGGAGCCGCCGTCGTAGCGTCCGGATTCGCAGAAGCTCTTGCAGGTGCCGCAGGCGCCGTCGCGGCAGTCGAGCGGGATGTTGATCCCCTGGCGATAGGCGGCGTCGGCCACGGTCTCGCCGGGGGTGCCCTCGATGAAGCGGGTCAGCCCGTCCTCGAAGGTCAGCGCGATTTGAAAGCTCATGAGGGTTCTCCCTGGCCGGCGGGCGGCCGGCCAGACGGGTCCACACGGATGGGGGATCCGTCAGATGTGATAAATGTCGATGACGTGGTGGATGTAGTCGTTCTTCAGGACGACGGTCTTCTCCGTGATCACCGGCGTATCGCCCGAAACATCAAGCGTGTAGAAGGACGTGCCGAAATAGGTGTCGGTCGTCTTGTAGCGGAAGCTCAGCGTGATCCAGTTGAAGCGGAGCTTGCAGAGACCGCCCGCCTGTTCCAGCACTTCGATGTTGCTGATGTTGTGGGACGTGCGCGGCTCCGGCAGGCTGGTGGCGCTGGACCGTTCGGTCTTGATGCGGAACACCCGGTCCTCCAGCCCGCCGCGGTTTGCGTAATAGATCAGCGAAATCTCGCGCTGCGGGTCGGTGGTGAGGGTGCCGTCGTCGTCCCAGGCCGGCATCCAGAACACGGCGTCCGGCGAATAAAGCTGAAGCCAGTCGTCCCACCGCTTGTCGTCCAGCAGGCGCGCCTCGCGATGCAGGAAAGCCTGAAGCGTCTCGTAGGAAATGCCCATCGTGCCCTCCCTCAGGCGCGCGTCTTGGTGCCGGCGGCCACGGCGTGGCGCATCGTGTCCAGCCAGTGCTGGTGCTGGACGACGAACAGCCCCTCGTCCTCCGTGCGCACGCCGCTCATCAGCGGGTTCAGGTCGATGGCCTTGGCGGCCTCGTCCGCGCCCTGGACCCAGTGGGTGGCGCCGCGGGACAGGTCGTTCCAGCCCGGCGTGCTTCCCGTGTAGCCGATCTGGCAGGATCGGAATTCCTCCAGGTCGTCCGGCGTCGCCATGCCGCTGGCGTTGAAGAAATCCTCGTACTGGCGGATGCGGCGGGCGCGGGCGTCGGCGCTCTCGTTCTTCGGGGCGATGCAGTAGATCGTGACTTCGGTCTTATCGACCGAGATCGGCCGCAGGACCCGGATCTGCGAGCTGAACTGGTCCATCAGATAGACGTTCGGGTACAGGCACAGGTTGCGCGAATTGCCGATCATCCAGTCAGCGCGCGCCTCGCCATACCGCGCGACCAGATCGTCCCGCCGCTCAAAGAGCGGGCGATCCTCCGGGTTGGCCCAGCGGCTCCACAGCAGCAGGTGCCCGTTCTCGAAGGAGTAGAAGCCGCCGCCCTGCTTGGCCCAGCTTCCCGCGTCCATGGCCCGAACGGTGTCGCCGCAGGTCGCGGTCTTGCGGCGGCTGGTCGTGGCCGCGTAGTTCCAGTGAACGGCGGTGACGTGATAGCCGTCCGCCCCGTTTTCCGTCTGGAGCTTCCAGTTGCCGTCGTAGACGTAGGTGGAGGAGCCGCGCAGCACCTCAAGCCCGTCGGGCGACTGGTCCACGATCATGTCGATGATCTTCGCCGCCTCCCCCAGATGCTCGCCCAGCGGCGCCACGTCGGGGTTCAGGCTGCCGAACAGGAAGCCGCGGTAGGATTCGAACCGCGCCACCCTGGTCAGGTTGTGCGAGCCGTCGCGGTTGAAGCTGTCGGGATAGCCGGCGCTGTCCGGGTCCTTCACCTTCAGAAGCTTGCCGGAGTTGTTGAAGGTCCAGCCGTGGAAGGGGCAGGTGTAGGTCCCCTTGTTGCCGCGCTTGTGCCGGCACAGCATCGCGCCGCGGTGGCTGCACGCGTTGAGGAAGGCGTTGAGCTGGCCATCCTTGTTGCGGGCGATGACGATCGGCTGCCGCCCGATGTGGGTCGTGAAATAGTCGTTCCTGTTCGGAATCTGGCTTTCATGCGCGAGGTAGATCCAGTTTCCCTCGAAGATGTGCGCCATCTCCAGGTCGAACAGGTCGGGGTCGGTGAAGATGTCGCGCCGGCAACGGTACAGCCCCTTCTCCTTGTCCTCGATCACGGCGCCGTCGAGCCGCTCCGCGAGATCGGTGGCCATGGCGTAATCCTCCTGTGGCTTCTTGGTCGTTGCGCGGGTGTCGCCGCCAACCTGAAACGGTGGTCGCGTCCTGCATCCGATACCGGCAAGGCATTGACCGTCGGCATTCCCGGCGGTTCGCCAGAAACGCCGGAATTGCATCGAAAACGCCGCCTTCTCCGAACGAACTTGGCCGCGCACCGAACTTCGTAGCGCTATCAAGGTAGCGATTGCCAAGCGCCAGGGGAAAGATCATGTTGATCTCGTTCGATACCCAATGAGTATCGTGCTCTGCCGCACGGCGATTTTTCGGGGGAGGCCACCTTGGAGCTCCGACACCTGCGCTATTTCCTGGCGGTCGCGAACGAGCGGAACTTCACCCGCGCCGCCGAACGGCTGCACGTCGCCCAGCCGCCCTTGAGCCGCCAGATCCAGCAACTGGAGGAGGAACTGGGCGTGCAGCTGATCGACCGCGACGCCCGCCCCTTGCGCCTGACGGAAGCCGGGCGCCTGATCTACGAGCAGGCTTTTCAAATCCTGGAGCGGGCGGAGGAGATCAAGGCGCTGGCGCGCCGGCTGCGCCAGGCTGAGCAAAGCCGGTTCGGCATCGGCTTCGTGGCTTCCACCCTCTACGGCTGGCTGCCGGACATGATCCGCCGCTACCGCGCCCTCCGTCCCGGCGTCGAGGTCTCCCTGCTCGAACTCACCACGGTGGAGCAGATCGCGGCGCTGAAGGACGGCCGCATCGACGTCGGGTTTGGCCGGATGCCGCTGGAGGATCCCGCGGTTACCCGGCGCCTGATGCGGTACGAGGCGATGATCGCGGCCATTCCGCTCGGGCACCCGTTGCTGGACCGGACGGAGCCGCTGCGCCTGGACGACCTCGCCGGGGAGGCGCTGGTGGTCTATCCCAAGGCGCCCCGGCCCAGCTTCGCCGATCAGGTGCTCGCCCTCTACCGCGAGCGCGGGCTGCGGCCGAGCGCCGTGCTGGAGGTGCGCGACGTGCAGACGGCGCTCGGCCTCGTCGCCGCCGACGTCGGCATCAGCCTCGTGACCGCGTCGGTGCAGCACCTGCGGCGCGGCAACGTCGAATACCGCCCGCTCGACGAGCCGCAGGCCGTGTCACCTTTGATCATGAGCCACCGGGTCAACGACCCGTCGCCGGAAATCGGGATCCTGCTGGACGCGATCCGCGACGTGTACCGCATCAACCATGTGCCCAACGAACTCGGCGCCTGATACGGTTTTGGACAATGATCACGTCCATCATCGTCCAACCGCAAAGCCCGACCGATCAATGCCCGAGTATCAATCAAGGGGCATTGGTGGAGAAGGCATGCCGGCGGCGCCTTCAGGTATCGGTGGCATGATACGCCCACGACGGTCGCACAAGGAGCAGGTCAGGTTTTGAATGGATGTTTTTGAACGCATGGCCGGAAGTCGGTCCGAACCAGCATTGGATCTTCCGGGCACCTATCCAATAGAAAGTGGTATGCCACAGGTGGAGCCGGCCCTGTACTTTTTTCCCATAACCAAAATCGGCGCGCCTGCTTTTCCCGGAGTCTGAGCGTTGTGTCGCCGTTGCATCAGGCAAAAGGATGGCCACCGGGACCAACATTTGCCACAAGCATGCTGTGGCCTTTAACGGCATTTGGCAAGAATTCATTAACCGTTCGGCGCTCAGGGTCGTGGCCATCGAAACCGCAAGGGAATAGACACATGGCGTCGGCCTCCACTGCACCTGCCAATGCACGGATCGTCGTAGGCGCCTGCGGATATTCACCGGACAGGGCAATCTCACAGTTTTGTCTTCCACGCCGCGTCCTGAACGCTGGTCAGATGCCGTCGGGTTCGGGCGCCTCGGGCGCCTGTACATTCGAAACTGTGGCTTCATGTGGCCAGGGGCGCGGGCGCCGGATTGACAGCCATTGTCATGGTTGTGACAGCCCGTCCGGTCCGGATCGTTATCCGGCCTTCGGCATCGTTCGCGGAAACTGACCGCCCGACGCCGGAGCGATTCCAGGTCGGGCGGCCCTTTCCGCCGCGGATCGCCGGGCAAGCGGACCACCGCGACGGTCCGGGCAAAGCCCGCCTTCAGCCTTCCTTCCGCCACGCACGCACCGACCGGACAACGCCGGCCCTCGGCAGGCCCTGCGTCCGGTGAACGAAAGAGGAGTTCTGTCAATGCGTCTCCTACCCGCTCGCAAGCCTGAAAAGGCCGATCAGGAGAAGGCCTTCGGGGGGCGTCATTTCTCCAGGATCCTCGTGGGTGCCTTTGTCTTCAGCGCCGCCATCAACCTTCTGATGCTGGCGATGCCGCTGTATTCCCTTCAGGTCTTCAGCCGGGCCATCCCGTCCGGCAACATCGAAACCCTGATCATGCTGACCGTCATCGTGGTCATCGCGCTGTCGCTGATCGCCGCGATGGAGACCGTCCGCGCCCGCGTGCTGTGCCGCGCCGGCAACGCCCTGGAGGTCGCCTGGCGCCGCCGCC
>JAEZPL010000367.1 GCA_023413605.1 Pseudomonadota bacterium | reverse complement strand
GGTCCATACCATCCAGCGATATGGGTTCCGGCGGGCCGTCCTTTTCCAGGACGCGCTTCAGGTCGTTGCGCAGCTTCGTCACCGGCAACCCGATGTCGAGGTCGAGGAAGGGTTCGTTCGCCACCTCTTCGCTGCGCAGGCCCCAGATATTCTCGCACCAGCGGTTCCAGGACCGCACGAGCATGTCCTGGTCGAGGATGATGATGCCCACGTCCATGCTGCGCAGGATCGATTCCGAATAGCGGCGGTATTCGCTGGAATCCTCGCTCTGCCGGCGCAGTTCCTCGTTGGCGACCTCCAGCTCCTCATTGGCGGAGCGGAGTTCCTCGTTCATCGTCTCCAGTTCCTCGTTGGTGGACTGGAGTTCCTCGTTGGTCGTCTCAAGCTCCTCGTTGGTGCTTTGCAGCTCCTCGTTCGTGGTCTCCAGCTCCTCGTTGGCGGACTGAAGCTCCTCGATGGTGGTTTCCAGGCTTTCCTGCGCGGCTTCCAGCTCCTGCTGGAGCAGGAAGGTGCGCGTGGTGTCCGTGAAGGTCAGCAGCGTGGCGAAGGGCTTGCCGTCCCGGCCGTAGAGCGGCGCCACCTCGATGGTCAGGCGGATCGTGTCGGCGGGCGGGCGGGGGAATTCCTGGTGCTCGATGCGGATGGGGCGGCCGGTGTTCTGCACCTCCTCGATGCGGGAGCGCAGCTCGATCGGCCGGTAGGACACGGCGAGATCCTGGAAGGGACGGCCGATGTCGATCTCCGCGACGTCGAGCAGCCGGCGCGCCAGCGGGTTCGCGAACACGAGATTCCCGTCGTCGCTGACCGCGAGATAGGCCGTGATGCTGCTGTCCACGATGCCTTCCAGAAGACGGTTCTGAAGGCTCGGGCGGTTGTTCTGCGGGTCGGGCGCGATGGTCAGGCTGCCGCCCAGGCTGCGCCGCCATTCCTGCGGCACCTTGCGGAAGATGCGGCTTTTCAGGTCCACCGGCTCGAACATCTTGGAGCGGGCCAGCTGGGTTTCCGCCTTGCCCAGGAACAGGAACCCGTCGTTCGCCAGCGCGTAGTGCAGCCGCGGCAGGACCAGATTCTGCGTGTCGCTTTCCAGGTAGATCAGCAGGTTGCGGCAGACCAGCAGGTCGATGCGCGAAATCGGCGCGTCGTTCACGATGTTGTGCCGGCCGAAGATCACGCATTTGCGCAATTCGCGCTGGAAGACATAGTGGTTGTTGGTCCGCTCGAAATACTTTTCGAGCATGGGAGGCGGCACGCTCTCGACGTCGCGCGGCGTGTACATGGCGTGCCGCGCGGAGCTCAGCGCCGCGTCGTCCAGGTCGGTCGCGTAGACCTTCACCCGCCGGCAGAAATCCTCGGAGCCGAGCTGCTCGGCGAACAGCATGGCCAGCGAATAGGGCTCCTGCCCGGACGCGCAGCCGGCGCTCCAGATCCGGATGTGGCCGCCGTCGCCCTTGCGCGCGATGATCCTGGGCACGACCTCCTGCTTCAGCACTTCCCAGGAATCGGGATCGCGGAAGAAGGATGTGACGTTGATCAGCACGGTGTCCAGAAGATCGATGAATTCCTGAGGGTGCGCCTCCAGAAAGCCGTGATAGATCGCGAAATCGTCGCAACCGACGTCTTCCATCCGGCGGCGGATGCGCCGCTGCAGGCTGGTCCGCTTGTAGCCACGGAAATCCAAGCCCCGGCTTTCCTGGATGTACCGGATCAGGGCCTCAAACTCAGGATCGACCGCTTCTTTGTTGGACATGGCTCGTGCGTGCGTTGATGGTGGCCCATCCTAGCCCCGCGGAGCGACACCGGCCAGAAGAGATGCGTGAACTTACGACTGCTGTGCCGGCAGGGTCAGGGTGATGCGCGTGCCCCCGGTCCGGCCGATCGCCATGTCGGCCTTCAGCGCGTCCGCGATGGACGCGACGATCTGGGTGCCCAATCCGCTGCCCAATCCGCCGCTCGCCGTCTCGGGCAGGCCGCGGCCGTCGTCGGCCACCGTCAGCGACAGGCGGCCGTCGTCCTTCCTGCGGAACTGGACCCACACGGTGCCGGCCTGGTCGGGGGCGAAGGCGTACCACAGCGCGTTGGTCACCAGTTCGTTGACGACGGTCGCCAGCGACAGCGCCACGTCGGCGGACACCTCGACCGGGTCGGCCTCCACCACCAGGGCGCGGCGCTGCTGGTCGATGCCGAAGCCGTCGGCCAGATTGGCGCAGATGTCGTGCAGGTAGTTCTTGAACCCCACGCTGCCCGCATAGCCCTTGGCGTAGAGAAGGGCGTGCACGCGGGCGACCGCGTGGATCCGCCCCATCGCCACCTTCAGCGCCCGACGGGTTTCCTCGCTGGCCGCGCGGCTTTGCATGTGGAGCAGGCTGGCGACCATCTGGAGGCTGTTCTTGACGCGGTGGTCGATCTCGCGGGCCAGCATGTCCTTCTGGTCCAGCAGGACGTCGCGTTCGGCCAGCGCCTGCCGAAGCGCCGCCGTCCGCTCCTCCACCCGCCGTTCCAGATCCGCGTTGAGCTGGCGGAGCGCGGAGTTGGCCTCCTCCAGTTCCTCGGCCGTGACCTGAAGCTCCTCGACGGTGACTTGCAACTCCTCCGTCAGGACGCTGTTTTCCGCCTCCGCCCGCGTTGCGGCCGCGGTCTGGCCCCGGCCCCGGTTCGGGTCGGACGACCGCCGGGTGCGGTGTTCGTCGAGGAACCGGGAAAGCTCTCCGGTGCTGCGCGCCAAGTGGGTGTTGTCGGCCTGCAGGCGCTCAAGCTGGTCCGACAGGCGCCGCACTTCGGCGTGGGCATCCTCCAGCGCAACCGTGACCTGCTCACGCTCCTGCTCGCATTGGGCCAGACGTTGCCGGAGTTCGTCGATGTCGTCGGATCGTTCGTCGATGGCTCCCATGGCTTCGATCCTCCACGGGCCTTGGTTGTGGTCAGATGGGAAACGTTCCGTGGGATAAAAGGTCGCGCCGGCCGGGCCGGCGGGCCATCAGCGCATGACCGTCCGCCGCTGTTCCCGCCATTGCTCGCGCGTCTGGCACCAGATCTCGATCGGCACGGTGTCGAAGGGGGCGGGCAGGCGCCCAGGCCCGCGAAGGGTGGAGCCCAGGCGGCGCGCCACGGCCTGCGACGGGGCGTTGTCCGGGTCGATGGAGTGGATGACCTCGGTCCAGCCGAGCACGTCGAAGGCCCAGTCCATGGTCGCCGCGGCCCCTTCCGTGGCGTAGCCCTTGCCCCAGGCGTCGCGGGACAGGCCCCAGCCGATCTCCGACCCCGGCCAGCCCTCCGGCATCCAGGGGCCGAGGCGGCCGACCCATCGGCCCGTCTCCTTCTCGATCACCGAGAACATGCCGAAGCCCTGCATCGCCCAGGCCCCGGCCATGGTCAGGAAGTCCCGCCACGCGTGGGCGCGCACCTGCGGCCCGCCGACGAACCGGGTGGCC
>JAEZPL010000355.1 GCA_023413605.1 Pseudomonadota bacterium | reverse complement strand
GGTCTACATCTGCGCCCGTCGCGCCGCCGAGGTCGAAGAGACGGCGACGCGGCTGTCGGCCTTTGGAACCTGCCGCGGCATTCCGGCGGATCTGTCGACCGAGGCCGGCCGCAAGGCCTTCATCGAGGCGTTGCAGCAGCATGAAGCCCAACTGGATGTTCTGATCAACAACGCCGGGACCATCTGGGCGGCGCCGCTGGCCGACTATCCGGAAGACGGCTGGGACAAGGTCTTCAATCTGAACGTGAAGGGGCTTTTCTTCTTCATCCGCGATCTGGTGCCGATGCTGAAGGCGGCGGGGCGGCATGGTGCTCCGGCGCGGGTGATCAACGTCGGCTCGATCGACGCCTTCCATGTGCCCAAGCATGAAACCTTCGCCTATTCCTCGTCCAAGGCGGCGGTGCACCAGCTCTCCCTGCATCTGGCCTCGCGGCTGGCCCCGGAACACATCACCGTCAATGTGATCGCGCCGGGGCTGTTCCCGTCGAAGATGCTGGCCGGCACGCTGGAGGCCAAGGGCGAAGAGGCGCTGGTCGCGCCGATCCCCCTGAAGCGCCTGACCGGGGCGAGCGACATGGCGGGTGCGGCGATCTATCTGGCGTCGAAGGCCGGCGCCTATGTCACCGGCGCGGTGGTTCCGGTCGATGGCGGCTTCGCCACCACGCTCTGATACGGCCGGCGCATGAAGGTTTCCATGGATACGGCCGGCCGCATCACCCTTTCGCACATGGCTGCGCCATGTGCCGCCGGGTTTGAACCGAAGGCCTTTGATGGAAGCCATCAAAGGCCTTCGGTATGACATCCGGGAGGAATCGATGGGGCCGCTGGCCGGTTTGAAAGTTCTTGAAATCGCCGCGATGGGGCCGGTGCCCTTCGCCGGCATGATGCTGGCCGACATGGGAGCCGAGGTCGTCCGCATCGACCGCGTGGCCACGGCGGATTTGGGAATCGACAGGCCCATCGAATTCGAAATGCGGGGCCGCAACAAGCGCTCCGTGGCGATGGATCTGAAGTCCCCGGCCGGGCGCGCCGCGTTCCTGCGGCTGGTGGCGCAAGCCGACATCGTGCTGGAGGGCTGGCGCCCCGGCGTCGCGGAACGGCTCGGCATCGGATACGAGGATTGCCGCAAGGCGCAGCCCCGCATCGTTTACGGCAAGGCCACCGGCTGGGGCTTGGACGGGCCGCTCGCCATGACCGCGGGGCATGACATCAACTACATCGCGCTGTCCGGGGCCTTGGGCATGATCGGCCCGCCCGGCGGGGCGCCCGTCCCACCGCTCAACCTTGTGGGGGATTATGGCGGCGGGGCGATGTATCTGGCCTTTGGCGTCCTGTGCGCCCACATCGAGGCTCTGCGCTCCGGCCAAGGCCAGATGGTCGATGCGGCCATGCTGGACGGCGTGAACAGCCTGCTTGCGGTGTTTTACGGTTTTCTGGCGGCCGGGCGGCTTCGGCCCGGGCGGGGAGAGAACATCCTCGACGGCGGCGCGCCCTATTACACGACCTACGAGACCGCGGACGGGCTTTATCTGGCGGTCGGCTGCATCGAGCCGAAATTCTATGGCCAGTTCCTGGCAGGGCTGGGTCTCGATCCGGCGGCGCTGCCGCCGCAGAACGACCGCGCGGCCTGGCCGGAGCTGCGCCGGATTCTCGCCGCACGGATCGCGAGCCGGAGCCGCGCCGAATGGGAAGCCGTGTTCGAGGGCAGCGACGCCTGCGTGACGCCGGTCCTGTCCTTGGTCGAGGCCCCGTTGCATCCGCACAACCAGGCGCGCCAATCCGTGGTGGAACTGGCCGGCATCCGCCATCCGGCACCGGCCCCGCGCTTTTCACGCAGCCAACCGCGGCTCTCGTCGCCGCCGGTGGCGGACGGAGCCGACACCCGCACGGTTTTGGCGGACTGGGGATTCTCCGCCGCGGAGATCGAAGAGGGCTTGGCCTCCGGTGCCTTCGTGCAACGCAAAATGGCGTAAAAGCGGCTTTTCCATAGGCGCACCCTATCGGGCTTTAAGCCGGTGCCTTGCTTGTCATTTGTCCAGCGCTGGCGTCAGAGTTACGGTCTCCGCGCCTTGAACGGAGAGAATAGGGGCTGAAGGCCTATAACATCAAAGCGCGGCCCAAGGGAAAAGGCGGGTCGTGCCCTGGGGAAGGGAATCATGACGAATCGTTTTCGCGCCGTGACGACTGTGCTCGCAACGTCGTTCCTGGCCTTGGCGGCTTTGCCTGCGGGTGCCGGAACCATCACGTTGAAGTTGTCGCACACCTACCCGGACACGCATTATCTTTCGGTGGAAGGCATCAAGCCTTTTGCCGAAGAGGTGAAGAAGCGCACGAATGGCGAGGTGTCGATCGATATCTTTCCCGCCTCGCAGCTGGGCAAGGGGCAAAGCGCACTGATCAAGAGCAGGATGGTCGATCTGGCCTACATCGTGCCTTCCCTTGAGGCCGAGAAGTTCCCGCTTTCTTCGGTGATGGAGCTGCCGACGCTCTTCAAATCCTCCTGCGATGGCACTCAGAAGTTGTGGACGATTTTGCAGCCGGGCGGCGTGCTCGACAAACAGGAATACGCGCCGCAGGGCTATCGGGTGCTCTACATCGGCATGATGGCGCCCTACGACGTGTTCACGACCAGCAAGAAGGTCGCCGCCCCCGAGGATTTGCAGGGGCTGAAGTTGCGCGGCAACGGTGCGGCCATCTCGAAAAGCCTGCGCAGCCTGGGCGCGGTGCCGGTGTCGCTCGCGTCGTCGGAAAGCTATGACGCGGTCAGCCGGGGCACGATCGACGGCATGTATTTCCCCGCTTCGGGCATCCTGCCCTATTCGCTGGAAACCCATTTGAAGCATGTGCTGACCGGTCTGCACATGGGTTCGGCGGGCGCGGTCATGGCGATCAGCGAGCGGACGTTCAAGAAACTCTCGCCAACGGCGCAAAAGGCCCTGACCGACATCGGCATGGAAACGCAGGACCGGCTGTGCGCGTGGCTGGACCGGCACGATGCCGAACTCCACAAGCGTTTCGTCGACGAGTTCAAGATGGAGATGGTCACGCTGACGCCCGAGCAATCGGCGGCGTGGACGGCCAGGGTCCAGCACGTCGTCACGGAATGGTTCGACGAAATGGCGCGGGTCGGCAAGGACGGCAAATCCATCGTCAGCACCATGGGCATCAATCCGACCAACTGAAGATTGCCCCGGCCCGTCGAACCCGGCCCGTCGAACCCTCAAGGATGACGTCATGGCAGAAAGCCTGCTTGTTCATCGTGACATCGCCCCTTTCGTCAGCGACCTTGGGCTTGAGATCATCGAGCGCAGCGCGGAGCGGGTGGTCATCGCTCTGCCCGACTCTCCGCGTTTCCAGAACCGCAAGGGCGATGTCCACGGCGGCGCCGCGGCGACCTTGATCGACACGACCCTGGGGTTCGCCGCGACCGAAGGCGATCCGCCGGGCACATCCAGTTCGACGCTGATGCTGAACGTCAGCTATCTCGCGGCGGCACGGGGGCGGCTGACCTGCACCTCCAACTGGCAGCGCCGTGGCAAGAGCATCCGTTTTCTGGAAGCGGCGGTGACGGACGAGGCCGGAACCTTGGTGGTCAAGGCTTCGGCAACCTTCAAGGTGTTCATCCCGCGTCCCAAGGCGGACTGATACGGCCGACTGCGCGGAACGACGCCCCGGCGGGTTTTCCCCCCGCCGGGGCGTCGCGCGTTTTCGGCCTAGGAAGGCATCGCCGTCCCGTCCCATCGGCGCGGCCTATGGCCCGTGCGCCGAACTGGTAGCGCGGGCGCAAGTCCTTCATTCTTCAGGCGAAAGCTCGACGGCCCAAGCGCTTCGCGCGTCCTTTCGCAGCGCGCGCCGGAGGTCCGGGCCATGAGGGAGGTTCACGCGATGTACGACATTTTGAAGGATCTGGTGGTGGTCGAAGGCGCGTCCTTCATCGCCGGACCCTCCTGCGCTCTGCACCTGCAACAGTTCGGCGCCACGGTCATCCGCTTCGACGCGATCGGCGGCGGGCCGGATTATAACCGGTGGCCGCAGGCTCCGTCGGGGGGCTCGCTTTACTGGGAAAGCTTGAACAAGGGCAAGCTGTCCGTTGCGATCGACCTGTCCCGCCCCGAGGGGCGCGAACTGGCCGTCCGGATCATCACCGCGCCGGGCGAGGGCAGGGGGCTGTTCGTCACCAACTATCCGCACAAAGGGTTTCTCGCGCACGAAAGCCTGGCCGCCCACCGGCCGGACCTGATCACGATGCGCGTGCAAGGCTGGCCGGATGGCCGCAACGGCGTGGATTACACCGTAAACGCCGCGGTCGGCGTTCCCTACATGACGGGCGATGACCGGCAGAACGGCGACGACCCCGTGAATTCGACCATGCCGGCCTGGGACCTTCTGACGCCGCCGGATTGTCGGGTGTGCCGATCATCGCCCTGGTAGAGTCCGCGAAGGGCATCGCCAGCGCTCGGATGCTGGCCGCACACCCCGCGGTGGTGGGGCTTGCCTTCGGGACGCTGGATTTTTGCCTGGACGTGGGCGCGGACCACATCCGGCCGGTGCTGGATCCGATGCGGATGGAACTGGTCCTCGCTGCACGGCTTGCCGGCATCGCGGCCCCCGTCGACGGGGTGACGGCGGACGTGCGGACAGCGGGGGCGGCCCGCGCCGATGCGGAGCACGCGCGTGCCCTGGGCATGGGGGGCAAGCTTGCCATTCATCCCACGCAGATTGCCGAAATCCGCGAGGCATTCCTGCCGTCGCAGACCCAGCTTGCCTGGGCAAGGCGGGTGATGGCTGCCGGGGACGGGGTGGCCGTCGTGGATGGCGAAATGGTGGACGCCCCCGTCAAGGCGCGTGCGGCCCGCATCCTGGCCAGGGCGCCGGCGCTGTCGTCCCAGAGCGACGGTCTGCGGCCGGGGTGTTGACGGAATGGATTTCCGTCTCCAATGCCCTGTTCCCCCGCACGCGGCCCCGCTGAACCGAAGCGGGAGGCAGCGATTCCAGCGACGCTGCATGAACCTGCTGGGGTTATAGGAAGCGCCTATGGCGCCCGCCGCCGAGAGGACTCACCCCTTTTCAGAGGGCCTGTCGGATGGGATAGTCATCGAAGCGGCGGAAAACGAACGGCTAAAGAAACCGCAACGCAGGATCAGGTCGCGCTCTCACCTTTTCTCCGCCCAGGTATCCAAACAGTCACGAAGAATTTTATAGAATTCAAGGCTGCGCTGGAACAGGGGGCGACCCTGCAAGGACTGTACCCCCGGCGCACCAATCTGCTTCCGGTCCCGCGTCGTCCTCCCCGCGGGTTCCGCACTGGACCGGGCGTGGACGCGCCTGGTCCAATTTTCCCTTACGGTCAGACAGAATTGGACATCACGAATGAACGACCCGCGCGAGGTGATGGAGTACGACGTCCTCGTCGTCGGAGCCGGCCCGTCGGGGCTGAGCGCGGCCATCCGCCTGAAGCAGCTGGCCGCCGAGGCGGGGCAGGAGCTGTCGGTCTGCGTGATCGAGAAG
>JAEZPL010000322.1 GCA_023413605.1 Pseudomonadota bacterium | reverse complement strand
CCGCTGGCGTGCCCTCCGCGCGCCCGGCGGCGCTGTGGCACGTGCCGGGGCCGGGCAAGGCCTGGGTGGATTTGCAGAACGACGTGACCACCGCCGACATCCGGTTGGCGGCGGCCGAGAATTACCGTTCCGTCGAGCATCTGAAGCGCTACACCACGCTCGGCATGGCGGTGGACCAGGGCAAGACGTCGAACGTCGTGGCGCTGGCCCTGATGGGCGCGCAGACCGGGCGCCAGCCGGCCGAGGTCGGCACCACGCGCTACCGCCTGCCTTTCGACCCCGTCACCTTCGGCAGCATCGCCGGCCTGAACCGGGCCGATCTGCACCGTCCGCGCCAGCGCCTGCCGGCCGAGCCGGTGCACGAGGAGCTTGGCGCGCACTTCACCGATTTCGGCCCCTGGTGGCGGCCGGAAGCCTACCCGCGCGACGGCGAGGGGCTGGACGACGCCGTCCGGCGCGAGGTGATGGCGACCCGCCAGGGCGTCACCGTCTTCGACGCCTCTCCCCTCGGCAAGATCGAGGTGAGCGGGCGCGACGCCGGCCTTTTCCTGGACCGCATGTATGTGCAGACCATCTCCACCATCCCCGTGGGCAAGTCGCGCTACGCGGTGATGGTCAGCGAGCACGGCGTGCTGGTCGACGACGGCGTGATCGTCCGTTTGGCCGAAGACCGCTTCCTGGTCGGCACGACCAGCGGCAACGCCGGGCGCGTGCCGTTGATCTTCGAGGAATGGCTCCAGTGCGAGTGGCTGGACCTCGACGTCTGGGTGGTGCCGGTCACCGAGCAGTGGGCGGTGATGACGCTGGCCGGGCCGAAGGCGCGCGACGTGCTGCGCGATCTGGGCACCGACATCGACCTGTCGCCCGCCGCCTTCCCGCACCTCGCCTTCCGGGAAGGGCGGGTCGCCGGACTGCTGGCGCGCGTGGCGCGCGTCAGCTTCACGGGCGAGCTGAGCTACGAGATCGCCGTTCCCGCCCGCCATGGTGCCGCCTTCCTGCGCCGCATCCTTGAGGTGGGAGCCCCGCACGGCATCCAGCCCATGGGCGTCGAGGCTCTGCTGGTGCTGCGGCTGGAGAAGGGCTTCATCCACATGGGCGTGGACACGGACGGCACCACCCTGCCGGACGACATCGGCATGGCCCGCGGCGTGGCGAAGAAGGCCAGCGACTTCGCCGGCCGCCGCTCCCTCAGCCGCCCGGCGGCGGTCGATCCCGACCGGCTGCAACTGGTCGGCCTGCTCAGCGCCGACGGGCGCAGCGTGCTGCCGGTGGGCGCCCAGATTCTGGGGACCAAAGGAAGTGACGGCCATGTGACATCCAGCGTGCTCAGCCCAGCCCTGGGGCAGCCGGTGGCGCTGGCCATGCTGCGCGCCGGCCGGTCGCGCCTGGGGGAGACGGTCACCGTCCTGTCCGGCACCGACCGCATTCAGGCCACCGTGGCCTCGCCCGCCTTCTACGATCCGAACGGGGACCGCCTGCATGGCTGAGACCGTGACCTCCCTGCCGCCCGCCGGCCTGATCGCGCTGCGCGGCCGTCCCGACGACCGGGCCTTCCTTGACGCCGTGGCCGGCGTGCTGGGCGCCGCCCCGCCGGTGGAGCCCAACACCGCCGTGCTCGGCCCGCCCGCGATCCATTGGTTGCAGCCGACCTCCTGGCTGGTGGTGGCCTCGCCGGAGGGTGTGGAGGGTTTGGCCGCGCGTCTGCGCGAGGCGGTCGGCGCGTCCGGCGCTGTCGTGGACGTCAGCGATGCGCGCGTCGGCTACGCCGTCGCGGGACCGGACGCCGTGCGCCTGCTGTCCAAGGGCTGCGGCCTCGACCTGCACCCGCGCGTCTTTCCCGCCGGCCGCTCCGCCCTGACCGCCTTCGCGCAGCTTCACACGCTGATCGTCAAGCGCGACGAGGCCCCGACCTTCCACCTCTACGTCGCCCGCAGCGTGCAGCGGCATCTGGAGGCGTGGTTCCAGGCGGCGGGGGCGTAGACTGCCCCCGTCACCCCTCCGGAACCTCCGTACCGGCCAGCACCTTGAAGTAGGTCGGGAACAGCGCCTCGCGGGCCTGCCGGGTCTCGACGATGCCCAGCGCGTAGTAGCCGATCTGGTGGTAGTAGGTGACGCGCGCCCGCACCTCCGCCTCCGGCTCCGGATAGCCCATGGCGGCGAAGATCCGGCGCAGCACGTCGGTGCGGGTGGCGTCGGCCTCGCGCACCAGACGGGCAACCTTCTTCGAAGTGCGGCCCCAGTCGCGCATCGCCGAGTCGAGCGCCGGGTCGAAGGCGCGGTCCTTCAGCCATATGGCGAAGAAGCGCTTCAGCCGCAGCGCCGGTTCGGCGGGTGCGTCAAGAACGCGCAGGAATGGCTCCACGTTGGCCTGCCGCCATTCCTCCAGCAACGCATCCAGCAGTTCCGCCCGGCTCTTGAAATGCCAGTAGAAGCTGCCACGGGTGACGCCGACGCGGGTGGTCAGCCGGTCCACCTTCACACCGGCCACGCCATCGGCGACCAGTGCCGCCCGTGCGGCGGCGATCCAGTCGCCGCGGCTCAGTCGTTCGGTTGTTCCGGTCGCGGATTCAGCCTTGCCTGCCATGCTTCGAAACGCCCTCGCGGCTTGACGGTGCGGAGCCGGCGGCTCCATGCTCTACTGTATGGTCATAACAGATTCGGGGAGGATTTCATGAAGCGGAATGCGTGGTTGGGCGCGGCCGTCGTGGCGATGCTGGTGTCCGGTCCGTTGCGGGCGGAGGACATCGTGATCGCGGTGGTTGGCCCGATGACCGGCCCCAACGCGACCATCGGGGAGCAGATGAAGCGCGGCGTCCAGATGGGCATCGACGAGGTGAACGCGAAGGGCGGCGTACTCGGCAAGAAGCTGAAGATCGAGGTCGGCGACGACGCCTGCGATCCCAAGCAGGCGGTGGCCGTCGCCAACCAGCTGGTCAGCAAGGACATCAGGTTCGTGGTCGGGCACGCCTGTTCCGGCTCATCCATCCCCGCCGCGGCGGTGTATGGCGAGAACGAGGTGTTCATGATCAGCCCCGCCTCGTCCAACCCCACCTTCACGGACGAGGCCGCGAAGAAGGGCTGGGACACAATCATGCGCACCTACGGGCGCGACGACGCCCAGGGCGTGTTCGTCGGCAAGTGGCTGGCGGAGAACCAGAAGGGCAAGCGCGTCGCCGTGCTGCACGACAAGTCCGCCTACGGCAAGGGACTGGCGGACGAGGTGAAGAAGGCCATGAACGCCGGCGGTCTTCAGGAAGTCGCCTACGAATCGATCACTGCGGGCGAGAAGGACTTCACCGCCCTGGTCACCAAGCTGAAGCAGGAGCGGGTGGACCTGATCTATCTCGGCGGCTATCTGGCGGAGGCCGGGCTGCTGATCCGCCAGTCGCGGGAGCAGGGGCTGAACGCCACGCTGATGACCGGCGACAGCATGGCCAACCCCGATTTCTGGAAGATAGCCGGCCCGTCGGGCGAAGGCACGATGATGAGCTTCCCCAAGGAGCCGCGCAGCAGCCCGGCCGCCAAGGAGACCGTGGACAAGTTCAAGGCCCAGGGCTTCAATCCGGAAGGCTTCACCCTGTTCAGCACGGCCGGGGTCCAGGCCATCGCCGCCGGTGCCGAGCGCGCCAAGAGCCTGAAGCCGGCCGACGTCGCCAAGGCGCTGAAGAGCGGCCAGCCGGTGGACACGGTGCTCGGTCCCCTGGCCTTCGACAAGAAGGGCGACGTGCTGGATCCGGCCTACTCGCTCTACGTCTGGCGCAACGGCTCCTACAGCGAGATGTAGGCATGATACGGTCGGCGGGCACTGGACGTGTTCGTCCGCCGACCGTTTGGGGCACCCCCGCCCCGCCCCGGGCCGGCCTGACAGCGGCGTGGCTGGAGGCATGGCAAGGGGCGGGGGTGCCGTGCCTGTTACGCCGCCCGGATGGTGGCGACGAAGCGGTCCACCTCCGCCCGCATGCGGCCGGCCTCGGTGGACAGGTCCTGCGACGCGTCGAGGACGCGCGCCGCCAGCCCGCCGGTTTCCGCCGCGGCCTGACGCACCCCGGCGATGTTGGCCGACACGTCGGACGTGCCGTGGGTGACCTGCTGAAGGTTGCCCGCGATGTGCCGGGTGGAGGCGCCCTGCTCCTCGACGGCGGCGGCGATGGTCCCGGCGATCTCGTTCATGCGGTCGATGGTGCCGCCGATGCTGTCGATCCCGCTCAGCGCCTGGGTCGTCGCCGTCTGGATGTCGCCGACGCGCGCCTGGATCTCCTCCGTCGCCCGCGCTGTCTGGCTGGCCAGGGCCTTCACCTCGCCGGCCACGACGGCGAAGCCCTTACCGGCCTCGCCCGCGCGCGCCGCCTCGATGGTGGCGTTCAGGGCCAGCAGGTTCGTCTGGCTGGCGATGGTGTTGATGAGGTCGACCACATGGTCGATCTCCCCCGCGGCGCGGACCAGGGCGTCCATGGTGGCGCGCATGCGCTGGGCCTCCTGGCCCGCCTCCTGCACGATGTCGGTGGAGGTGGTGACCTGCCGGCTGATCTCCCCGACGGAGGCGGACAGCTGCTCGGTCGCGGAGGCGACGGTCTGGACGCTGGACGCCGTTTCCTCCGACGCCGCGGCGACGACGCGGGACTGGTCGGCGGTGCGGTCGGCCATGGTGGACAGGGTGGAAGCCGCGTCCTTCATCTGCGCCGCGGAGGTCGCGACGCCGTCGACGATGCCGCGCACGCTGTGTTCGAACGCGTCGGCAAGCCGCATCATGGACGTCCGGCGCTCCTCCGCCGTCTGCGCTTCCATGGCCTTGGCGGCGCGCTCCAGGTCGCGGGACCGGATCAGGTTGTCGCGGAAGACGGCGACCGCGCCGGCCATCGCCCCGACCTCGTCGCGGCGGCCCGTGGCCGGGATGGCCACCCCGGTGTCGCCATCGGCCAGACGGCGCATCGCGCCGGCCATCGCCATCACCGGGCGGGTGATGCTGCGCGCGATCAGCCAGCTGAGCGCGAAGCCCAGCAGCAGGGCCGCAACGGTCAGCAGGGCGGCGGTCTGCGCGGTGGTGCGGGCGTTCTCCGTCGCCTCTTCGGCGACACGGTCCTGGCGCGCGGCCGCCGCGGCGCGGATGGCCGAGGACCGGATGGCGATGGTGTCGCCGATCCCGGCCATCTCGACGCCGACCAGAGCCTCCATCTCCTCGGTCAGGGCGGCGATCTGCTGGAACCCCTTGGTCGCGTCGTTCAGCAGGGACACCGCGCGCGACAGCCGTTCGCCCTGGCCCGGCGCGACGGTCAGCCCGTCCAGGTCGTTCAGGCCCTTCTTCGAGCCGGCCATCGCCTTGAGAGCCCGCGCCGCGATGTCCGGGTCCTTGAGGGTCAGGAAGCGGGTCGCGTCCAGGCGGGCGAGCAGGAACTGTTCACCGGCGTCGGAGATGGCCGACAGGGTCAGCGGGTCGCCGTTCTGCGATTCCACCGTCCGCATCTCGGACAGCAGGGCGCGCAGCGTCTCGCCCGTCGCGGTCAGGCGCTCGTCCAGCTCGTCGCGCTGGCGCCGCAGCTCGACGAGGCTGGCGAAGCCCGCCGCGTAGTCCTTCCGCAGGGACAGGATGCCGTCGATTTCCTTGGCGTCGGCCTCCCTGGTGTGCTCCTTCGCCTCGGCGAAGCTGTGCTCCGCCACTGTCCCGTGGTCGCGGAAGGCCTGTGCGTCCTGTTCGTTGCCGAAGACGGTGAAGCGTTCGACCGCGAGCCGGGCGGCGAGCACCGCGGTATCCGCCGCCGCGCTGTGCAGGCCGATGGACGCCTCGTCGACGAAGGCGGCGATTCCCTCCTGCGTGCGGCCGGCGCTGTACCACGCACCGCCGCCGACCGCGACAAGCAGGACGAGCACGGCGCCGAAGCCGCCCAGGATCCGCGTGCCGATCGTCAGGCCGGCGACCGCCTCGCGGACGGTCCAGGCCTTCCTCTCCTGTAAACCCATCGCTGAATCCCTCCCGATTTTTCTTATGGCTCTGATTTTCTCTTTGCTTTGATGGCCTGCCAGTCCTTGGGATCGTCAGTCGGCGCAACCGGCCAGCGTGTCCCGCATCAGGCGGGCGACCTCGGGATCGCGCCGGTCGTCGCGGATGGTCGCCAACACCGCGTCCAGATCGACGCCGTGCAGCACCTCGGGCGCGCGGTCGCGGATCAGATCGGCCAGATAGACGTCGCTGAACTCCGGGTGAAACTGGAAGGACAGGCCAAGCCGGCCGTAGCGCAGCCCCGCGTAGGGGCAGAAGTCGCTGGAGGCGACCACCGTCGCGCCGGGCGGCGGGGCGACGACCTGATCCTGGTGGAAGGCCGGCATCCGGATGGTGCGCTCCTCGCCGCCCCGCTGCTCGCCACCAAGGCCGAGGCGGTAGCCGTGCAGGCCGAGGCCCCAGCCGCGCTCGCTGCGCTCCACCCGGCCGCCCAGGGCTTCCGCCATGATCTGGTGGCCGAAGCAGACGCCGACGACCGGCCGTCCGCCGTCCATCGCCGCGCGGATGAAGCCTTTCACCGGCTCCAGCCAGGGCAGGTCGTCGTGCACGCCGTAACGCGATCCGGTGAGCAGCACGGCGTCGAATTCCTGCGGGCCGCCCGGCAACTCCCCGTTCACGACGGAGACGGTGCGGGCGTCGAACCCGTCGCCGAACGGCGCCAGGAGGTCGCGGAACATCTGCGGGTAGGAAGGATAACCGCCCCGCAGCGCGACCGGCGGAAGGCCGCACTCCAGGATGGCGATCCGCCGCGGGCGCGGGGGCATCGCGTGAGCCTTTCGAAGATCGGGGGGCTTTAAGAAACCCCGCCCTGTTCCGGCGGTGGGGCCGGTGGAACAGGGCGGGGCGAAGGAGCGGCTTACTTGCCCTGCGCGAAGCCGAAGTCCGGCTGGTCGGGGAAGGACTCCGTCTCCTTGTTGATGAAGCCGCCGTTCTGCGCCTCCACGACGCGCAGATAGACGGTCTGGCGGATGTGGCGCGACTGCGGGTCGATGCGGACCGGGCCGCGCGGGCTGGTCCAGCTGTAGTCCTTGACGGCGGCCAGCGCCTTGTCCGGATCGCGGGCGGCGCCTGCGGCCTCGATCATCTTGTAGATCAGGTGGGCCCCATCATAGGCGCCGACCGTGGCCATCGTCACGTCGCCGCGCGATCCGCCGACCTTCTCGACCTCCGCCAGGAAGCGCGCGTTCTCCGGCGAGTTGTGCGACACGGCGTAATGGTAGGTGGACAGGATGCCCAGGCCCGCGTCGCCCAGGCTGGGCAGGTCGGGTTCCGGCACGAGGTCGCCGGTGGACAGCAGCTTGATGCCCTTGTCCTTCAGCCCATGCTGGTGGAAGGCCTTGACGAAGCCGAGCGTCGCCGGCCCGCTGGGCAGGAAGGCGAAGACCGCCTCTGCCCCCGAGTTGCCGAGCCGCTGCATCACCGGAGCGAAGTCGGTCATGTTGAGGGACATGCGCACGGCCTCCACGACCGAGCCGCCGGTTCCCTCGAACGCCTTCTTGAAGGCGGTTTCCGCGTCGATGCCCGGCGCGTAGTCGCTGACCGCGATGGCGACCTTCTTGACGCCCATCTTCTCCGCCACCTTGGCCATCGGCACGGTGTTCTGCCACATGGTGAAGGAGGTGCGGAGGATGTACGGGCTCTTTTCCGTGATGGAGGAGGTGGCGGCGTTGAACACCACCATCGGCACCTTCGCCTCTTCCAGCAGCGGCGCGACGGCTAGCGCGTTCGGGGTCAGGTAGAAGCCGGCCAGGTAGTTGACGCGATCCTTGACGATCAGCTCCTGCGCCAGCGCCTTGGCCTTGGCCGGGCTGGGGGCGTCGAGGTCCTTGAACACGAACTCGACCGTGTTGCCGCCGATGGTCTTGCCGTGGGCCGCGGCGTAGGCCTCCACGCCCTGCTTGAAGCCCTTGCCGTACAGGGAATAGGCGCCGGAGAAGGGACCGACGACGCCGACCTTGATCACCTCGGCCGAAACGGGGCCGGCCGCCGCGACCGTGACCGCCGCAATGGCCATGGCCATGAAAGGATTGGACCTGAACGTCACCTCTAACCTCCCGTTGTTGTAGCCGGAACGCATCTGCGGGTTCTGGCGGCGACGTTCCGGTGCGCCCCGCCGGCTGACTGTTCGCAAAGTCCCCCGTTCAGAAGATCTCGAAATACTCGCGCTGCTCCCACTCCGTGACCTCAAGCTGGAAGCGGGCCAGTTCGGCATCCTTGATGTGCGTGTAGTAGTCGATGAAGGGATCGCCGAACCCGGCGCGGTAGCACTCGTCGCCGCGCAGCGCTTCCAGCGCCTCCCCCAGCGAGGAGGGGAGCATGGTCGCCTGCGTCTCGTAGGGGGTGTCGGCGGATGGTCCGGGGTCGAGCCGCCGCGCCATCCCGTCCATGCCGGCCAGCACCTGCGAGGCCATGTAGAGATACGGGTTCGCCGCCGGCTCGCCCAGGCGGTTCTCCAGCCGGGTGGCCGGGTCGCCGGGGGCGCCGATGGCGCGGACCAGGACGCCGCGGTTGTCCTCTCCCCAGGTCGCGCGGTCCGGCGCCAGGGAGTTGGGGCGGTAGCGGCGGTAGGCGTTGATCGTCGGCGCGGCGAAGGCGGCGGAGGCCCCCGCGTGCGCCAGCAACCCGCCGAGGTAGTTCAGGGCCAGCGGCGACAGCATGCCCCCACTCTCACTGGCGCCCTCTCCCGCGAAGGCGTTCGCGCCGGTGCGGCGGTCGCGCAGGGACTGGTGCAGGTGCCAGCCGCTGGAGGCCACGTTGGGGATGCGCGGACGGCACATGAAGGTGACGTGGTGGCCGTGCCGCTGGGCCACCTGCTTGGCGGCGCTGCGGAACAGCACCATGGTGTCGGCCGGCGCCAGTCCGGCGGCGGGCTGGAAGACGAACTCGAACTGGCTCGGCCCCATCTCGACCTCCACCGAGCGGACCGGCAGGCCCAGCGCCTCCGCGTTGCGGCGCAGGGCGTCCAGGATCGGCTCGCACTGATCATAGCGCAGCTCGGTCAGGAACTGGTAGCCGGTGGTGGTGAGCGAGAATTCCGGCGGACGGCCCGGCTGGCCGGAATCCTCCGGCGCCAGCCGGCCGCCTTCCAGCTTGAACAGATGGAATTCCACCTCCAGCCCGGCGACGAACTCGTAGCCGGTGTCGGCCAACTGGCCCAGCACGCGGCGGTAGACGTCGCGGGTGGAGAAGGGCATCGGCGTGCCGCTGGGGAACAGCACGTCGGACAGCACCCAGCCGGTCTTCGGCGACCAGGGCAGCACGCGGAAGGTGGCGGGGTCGGGCAGCATGACCACGTCGGCCGCCCCCTGCATCTCCCGCATGCCGAATCCGCCGCCGCGGGTGAAGACCGGGAAGACGGTGCGGTGCGAGGTGTCCTTGGCCAGCAGGGTGGAGGCGATGTTGACGCCGCCGCGCAGCGCCTTCACCGCCTCCGCCGCGACCAGCGTCTTGCCGCGCAGGATGCCGTGCTGGTCGGCGAAGGAGACGCGCACCGTCTCGATCCCGTCCGCCTCGATGCGGCGCGCCATCTCCTCCGCCGCGCGGGCGCGGTCGTCGGTCCAGTAGCCGGAGCGTTCCGCGATGCTGTCGGTTGGGGCGGCCATGGCGGTCACTCCGCCGCGACCAGGCGGGACGCGGCCCAGGGCGAGTTGCGGCGCCGCGCTTCATCCGCGGCGCGCCAATAGGCGTCCCAGCCGTCGGTCGGGCCGATGCCGTCCACGGTGACCGGGCCGGCGAGGGCGGCGGCCTGCGCCGCGTCGGGGACCATCATCGGGCGCTCGCCCTTTTCCACCTGCTCGATCGCCTTCAGCAGCAGGCGGCGGTAGGCGGAGATGCCCTTGTCGGTCTGGCCCAGATGCTCGCGCGTGCGGTCCTGGATCGGGCCTTGGGATTCCACCGCCCACTGGTCGTGGACGTTGATGTCCATGCCCATGCCGGTGTAGGTGGCGCTGGCCTGTTCGGCCGGGTCGTAGCGGTAGTCGTTGGAGCGGTTGCGGCGCGACCGGTAGTCCGGCAGCTCGTACAGTTCCAGGC
>JAEZPL010000312.1 GCA_023413605.1 Pseudomonadota bacterium | reverse complement strand
TGGTGCCGACTCCGGACGGGGCGATCAACCCGCTGGTGCTGGCCGCCGCCAAGCGCTGCGGCATCACGGAGATCTACCGCGTCGGCGGCGCGCAGGCCGTGGCCGCCCTGGCCTACGGCACCGCGACCATCGCGCCGGTGGACAAGATCGTCGGCCCCGGCAACGCCTTCGTGGCCGCCGCCAAGCGGCTGGTCTACGGCACCGTCGGCATCGACAGCATCGCCGGCCCGTCGGAAATCCTGGTGGTCGCCGACAATCGGAACGACCCAGCCTGGATCGCCATGGACCTGCTGTCGCAGGCGGAGCACGACACCTCGGCCCAGTCGATCCTGATCACCGACGACGCGGCCTTCGCCGACGCGGTCGCCAAGGCCGTGGACAAGCATCTGGAAACGTTGCCCCGTGCGGCCATCGCCGGCGAAAGCTGGCGGGAGCACGGCGCCATCATCACGGTGCGCGACCTGCTGGCCGACGCCCCCGCGCTGGTGGACCGGCTGGCGCCGGAGCACCTGGAACTGGCGGTGGAGGATCCCGACGCGCTGGCCGCCCGGGTGCGCAACGCCGGGGCCATCTTCCTCGGCCGCCACACGCCGGAGGCGATCGGCGATTATGTCGCCGGGCCGAACCACGTCCTGCCGACGGCGCGCAGCGCGCGTTTCTCGTCGGGCCTGAACGTGCTGGACTTCATGAAGCGCACGACCTTCGTCGCCTGCGACGCCGCCAGCGTCCAGGCCATCGGCCCCGCGGCCGTGACGCTGGCGCGGGCGGAGGGGCTGGACGCGCACGCGCTGTCGGTGGCGTTTCGCCTGAACGGGGCCAACACCGGGGGGGACAAGGCGTGAGTTCGAAGGGCAGCCGCCGCATCGTCCACGTGACGCTCGACGAAAAGACCGTCATCCGGCGCAAGCCGGAGGTGGAGCACGAGCGCGCGGTTGCCATCTTCGACCTGCTGGAGGAGAACGAATTCTGCCCCTGCGACCACGCGGACTCCGGACCCTACCACCTGCATCTGGCGATCGAGGACAACCGGCTGGTGTTCGACGTCCGGCGCGACGACGACAGCCCCCTTGAGAAGATCACGCTGCCCGTGACCGGCTTCCGGTCCATCGTGAAGGACTATTTCCTGATCTGCGAGAGCTACTACCAGGCCATCAAGCGCTCCACGCCCTCGCAGATCGAGGCGATCGACATGGGGCGCCGCGGCCTGCACAACGAGGGGTCCGAGATGCTGCGCGAACGGCTGGCCGGTAAGGTGGAGATGGACCTGCAAACGGCGCGTCGGCTGTTCACGCTGATCTGCGTCCTCCACATCCGCGGCTGACGGGGCGGGGCGGCGCATGGCCCCGGTGATGCAGCCGCTCCCCGTGACGAGCGTGTTGTTCGCCTGCACCTACAACATGATCCGTTCGCCCATGGCAGCGGCGATGATGCGGCATTTCCACGGCACGCGCGTCTATGTGGATTCGGTCGGCGTGCGCGAGGGCGACGAGGTCGACCCCTTCGCCGTGGCGGTGATGGAGGAGATGGGCATCGACCTGTCCGCCACCGCTGCCGCACCTTCGAGGATCTGGAAGACACCAACTTCGACCTGATCGTCTCCCTGTCGCCGGAGGCGCAGCACCGCGCCATCGAAATGACCCGCACCATGGCCTGCGACGTGGAGTTCTGGAACACCTTCGACCCTACGCTGGTGGACGGCAATCGCGAACGGATGCTGGACGCCTACCGGAAGGTCCGCGATGGTCTGCTCGACAAGATCAAGGAACGGTTTCCCCTGTCCCGCGGACCGACCGTGTAGCGACGGTTTTCCATCCGGGGCAGCATTGGCAATCGCCCGCTGCATGTGCCATTTTCGCGCGCCCCAATCGAATCGGCATCAAATCGTTTTCACACGGGCGAGTTGCGGTGTATTGAGGTGAATCATCGAAGGGGGCGCCGGCCACCGGTAGGCTGCGGCGATCCTTGAGGAGGTTGCCTGCCCGATGCCGTCCGGATTGATGTCTCGCCTGAACCGCGTGTTCGGTCCGCGGAACCTTCGCGTGCGCCTCATGGGGGTCGTGCTCGCGTCGTTGGCCTTGCCGCTGGCGGGCGTCGTCTATTTCTTCAACCAGCAGCTCGACCAACGGCTGACGGTGGCCCGTGAACTGGCGCGCCACCTGACCGAGGACGGGGTGGAGCGGCAACGCGACCTGATCGGCGAGGCGCGGAACCTGCTGGGCGTGCTGTCGCTGGTGCCGGCCATCCGCGACGCCACACACGACAACACGGACGCCTGCGTCGCCACGCTGGCCCCGATGCCGCGGCAGCACCGCTGGACGACCGGCGTCTGGGTGACGGACGCGGACGGCAGGATCATCTGCGACACGACCGGCCCTGGTGCCGGCATCAGCCTGCGCGAACGCGCGTATTTCCAGCGCGCGCTCGACACCAAATCCTTCGTGCTGAGCGATTTCGTCATCGGCAAACGCTCCGGCAAGCCGTTGATCCTGGCCGTGCAGCCGGTCGTGGAGAATGGGGTCATCCAGCGCGTCATGGGCGTCGCGATCGACCTTGCGTGGCTGACCGACCTCGTGAAGGTCACCAAGCAGGACGATGCGCGCATCATCGTGCTGGACCGCAACGGTGTGCTGATCGCCCGCCAGCCCGATCCGGAAGGCTGGGTGGGCCGCAGCCTTGCCGACTTCCCCCACATCCAGCGCATGCTGAGCGAACGGAACGGCGTCTTCGATGGCGGCAGCGCCGACGGGCACAGCCGCATCTGGGCGTTCCGGCATTCGTCGGAAACCGACACCACCTTCGCCGTCGGCATGCCGACGGAGCCGATCTACGCCGAGGCGCGGCGCGACCTGATGCGCGGGCTGGTGTTGCTGGGCGTCGCCGGCCTGTTCAGCGTCGCGGCGCTGTGGGCGCTGCTGCACGCCTCCGTCCTGCGCTGGACACGGGTGCTCAGCCAGGCGGCGTCGCGGATCGGCGCCGGCGAGGTCGGCGCGGTGGTGGAGACGCAGGGCGCGCCGGAGGAGATCCGCGTCGTCGCCAACGCCTTCAACGACATGTCGGGCCGTCTGAAGTCGCGCGAATTGGATCTGCGAGCCGCCATGGAGGAGGCCCGTGCCGGCAGCCGCGCCAAGGAGGAATTCCTGGCGACCATGAGCCACGAGATCCGCACGCCGATGAACGGCGTGATCGGCTTCGCGGAGATGCTGCTGGAAACCCCGCTGACGGTGGAACAGCGGCGCTATGCCTCCCAGGTGCGCGAGGCCGGGCGGTCGCTGCTGACCGTCATCAACGACGTGCTGGACCTGTCGAAGCTGGAGGCGGGGAAGCTCGACCTCGTGTGCGTGCCCTTCCGAATCGACGATCTGGCCGACCGCTGCCAGGGGATGATCCGCCTGATCGCGGAGCAGAAGGGGCTGGAACTGCACACCACCGTGTCGGCGGCGGCGCGCGGCTATGTGCTGGGCGATCCCGACCGGGTGCGGCAGATCCTCCTGAACCTGTTGGGCAACGCCGTCAAGTTCACGGACAAGGGCAGCGTGCGGCTGACCGTCAAGGCGATGGGCGACGAGGCCGGCGCGCGCCGATACACCTTTACGGTCAGCGACACCGGCATCGGCGTGCCGGAAAGCCGCCAGCGGGAGCTGTTCCAGCGCTTCACCCAGCTGGAGCGCGGGCGGGGCGGCACCGGCCTTGGGCTGGCGATCTGCCGGCGGCTGGTCGAGTTGATGAACGGCGAGATCGGGGTGGACAGCCGGCCGGGCGTGGGCAGCACCTTCTGGTTCAGCCTTCCGCTCCAGCCTGCCAGTGCCCAGGCGGTGGATGAGATGGAGGGCGCCGGACATCATCACCATGAGCCGACCAGCCGCGGCGCCCGCATCCTGCTGGCCGAGGATCTGGCAATGAACCGCGACCTTGCCATCACCATGCTGACCAAGGCCGGCCACCATGTCGACGCGGTGAAGGACGGTGCGGCCGCCTTGGCCGCCGTGCAGGAACGCTCTTACGACCTCGTGCTGATGGATGTTCAGATGCCCGTGATGGACGGGCTGGAGGCGACGCGGCGCATCCGGGCCCTGGCGGGGCCGGCCGGGCGCATCCCGATCCTCGCCCTATCGGCCGGCGTGCTGGCGGTGGAGGTGGATCGGTGCCGGCAGGCCGGCATGGACGACCATCTGGCCAAGCCGCTGGAAAAGGCCAAGCTGCTGGCCGCCGTGGACCGCTGGAGCACGGAGGGGCGTCTCGCCCTGACCCCACAGCTGGCGGTCACGCATTTGGCTCCCGGTTGATTGAGTAAAATCAGCAAGTGTGTGTTATACGAGCACGGTCATCCCCTGTCGTCCGGCGCGTTCGAACCTTGTGCATCGAATCGCCGTGGCGGCATCGTTTCTGACGGTGCCCAAGGTCCATGAAGGTCGCGCAGCCCCCTCTCGCCCCGATTCCCGAGCGCAAGCCGGACAGCGCCGGCCGGTCTTTCCCGGTCGCCGGTCCGGCGGCCGGCGGCGCGGCTGCCTCGTTCCAGGACGTGCTGGCCGAGGCGCAGCCGGTGCCGCACGGGCGGCTTGCCAACGGCCAGAAGGTGCCGCCGGCCCCGTCCCAGAAGCCGGAGCCTCCCATCCAGCTTGCCGATGGCACGCGGATGCCGTTCCCCGCCCGCAAGCCCGACATCGGTGAAGGCTTCACGCCGGCCAATGCCCTGGCCGGCAACGCCGCGGCCGGGCGGGTGGTGCTGGCCGCGCAGCAGGTCGCCGGCCTGTCGGGGCACAGTTTCACCGCCATCCTTGCCCAGGCGACCCAGGAAAGCGGGCTGAACCCGTCCGCCCGCAACCGCTCCAGTTCCGCCGCGGGCCCGTTCCAGTTTTTGGAGCGGACATGGCTCGACCTGTTCCGCCGGCACGGCGCCGCCTATGGACAGGGCGAACTGGCCGGCGCGATCCAAAGCCGCAACGGCATTCCCTCGGTCAAGGATCCCGCGATCCGCCGCAAGATCCTCGATCTGCGCCATGATGTGGACCTGTCCGCCGGCATGGCCGCGCGCTACCTAGCGGAAGGGCGGGAACGGCTGGAAAAGCGCCTGAACCGGCCGGTGACCGAGACGGAAAGCCGGATCGCCTATGTCATGGGATCCGGCGGGGCGGGCAAGCTGATTCGTGCCGCCGAGTCGACGCCGAAGGCCACGGCGGCGGAGCTTTTGCCCTCCGCGGCGAGGAGCAACCGAAATTTGTTCTACGACCGCGAAACGGGCCGGGCGCTGACCGCGTCGGAAACCATCGCGCGCCTGACCCGCCGGATGGAGACCGACCAGAAGGACATGTTCGCCCTGATCGCCCAGGCCGCGGAACCGCGCCAGAGGCTTGATGGCAGCCCGTCACCGCTCAGTTCCTTCCAGTCGGCGGCGCTTTCCGGCGATGCCGGAATGGGGGCCGGAATGGGGGCCGGAACGGAGAATGACCGCAGGATCGGGCTGGGTATCGGCAGCGCTGGTGATGATGAATCGCCGTTCGGTTGATCCAAAGCACGTGGCGTGACGGACAACAGCCGTAGACGGTTGAGCATCACGGTGGAATCCCCCTTGACCACAGGCCTTGGGGAGGTCAGTTATTGCCACGAAACTGTTACGGACTTAAGGGGCTATGGCTAAGGAAGATTTGATCGAGTTCTCCGGGACGGTCGTCGAGCTGCTGCCGAACGCGATGTTCCGGGTGAAGCTCGACAACGAACATGAGGTGTTGGCGCACACGTCCGGCAAGATGCGCAAGAACCGCATCCGCGTGCTGGCCGGTGACCGCGTCAACGTGGAAATGACGCCCTATGATCTGACCAAGGGCCGGATCACCTTCCGGTTCAAGTAGCCGGCAATCCCTCCCGCGTGATGAACACAGTGTCCACGCCCCGGCTCGTGCTGGCGTCCGCCTCGCCCCGCCGGCTCGATTTGTTGCGCCAGATCGGCGTGGTTCCAGACACGATCGACCCCGCAGACATCGACGAATCGCCGCTGCCGCGCGAGCTGCCCCCGCAGCACGCGCTGCGTCTGGCTGGCGAGAAGGCCGCCGCCGTGGCTGCACGCCATCCCGGCGCCTTCGTGCTGGCGGCCGACACGGTGGTCGCTTGCGGCCGCCGCATCCTGCCCAAGGCGGAGGAGGAAAAGCAGGCCCGCGCCTGCCTCGGCCTGCTGTCGGGCCGTCGGCACCGGGTGTTCGGCGGCGTCGTGCTCCTGGCTCCCACGGCGGGCGACGACGACGCGCGCCGGTCGGAACGGGTGGTGCGCACCGACGTGACCTTCAAGGTGCTGGGCGGGGAGGAGGTCGAATCCTACATCGCCTCCGGCGAATGGCACGGCAAGGCCGGTGGCTATGCGATCCAAGGCCGGGCGGCGGCGCATGTCCGCTGGATCGGCGGTTCCTACAGCAACGTGGTCGGCCTGCCGCTGTTCGAGGTGGCGGCGCTGCTCCGCGGTGCGGGTTTTCCGCTGCCGTGAACGGCACCAAGGGCGCTTCCTCCGGCAAAGGCATCGACATCCTGGTGGACCGGGACGGTCCGCTGATGCGGGCCGCGGTGTTGACGGGCGGGCGCCTGACCGACCTTTACATCGACCATGCGCAACGCCCGTCGCTGCTGGGCCATGTGTTCCTCGGCAAGGTGGAACGCATCGTTCCGGGGTTGGACGGGGCCTTCATCGACCTGGGCAACGGCCTGTCTGGCCTGCTGTCGGGCGGCGACGCCCGCGGGCTGAAAGGCCGACCCAAGGGCAAGGACGAACGGATCGGCACCCTGCTGCGCACCGGCCAACCGGTTCTGGTGCAGGTGAAGGCCGACGCGGTTGGGGCCAAGGGGCCGTCCCTGACCATGGACATCACGTTTCCCGGCCGCTTCCTGGTGCACGCGCCCTTGGGGCGTGATGTTGCGGTGTCCAAGCGCCTGGGCAGCGGGCCGGAACGGGCGGCGCTTGCCCATCGGGTTCAGGACCTCGCCTCCGGCTCCGGCTGGATCGTGCGGGCGGGGGCCGCGGCAGCGGACGACGGTCTGCTGGCCGCCGAATCCGACGCGCTCCACCTCGCCTGGCGGGCGCTGAGCGACGCGGCGGAGCGCGCCAGTGCGCCCACCCTGCTGCTGCCCGGCCCGGACGCGCCACGCCGCGCCCTAATCGAGCATGGGGCCGCCGATGTGACGCGAATCGTCGTCGACGATCCGACTCTGGTCCGCGAACTGGCGGACTGGTGCGCCGACCGCGCGCCGGACCTGGAAGATCGCGTGGCCCCTCACGACACGCGCCTGGGCGGCAAACAACGCCTGTTCGACCTGCGTGACCTGGACGCCGAGATCGACATACTGCTGGACACCCGCGTGCCGCTGTCGGGCGGCGGATCGCTGGTGATCGAACGGACCGAGGCGATGACCGTCGTGGACGTGAACGCCGGGGAACGCGGCAACCCGCTGGACGTGAATCTGGAAGCGGCGGCGGAAATCGCCCGCCAACTGCGCTTGCGCAACGTCGGGGGCATCGTTGTCGTGGACTTCGTCAACATGCGGAACCGTGGCGACGCGGAGCGGCTGTTGAACGCCCTGTCCCGCGCCGTGGAACACGATCCGGCGCAGACGCAGGTTTATGGACTGTCGAAACTCGGGCTGGTGGAGATGACGCGGGCGCGGCGCGGGACGGCGCTGGGCGACCTGCTGACGCCCATCCGCAGCCCGGCGACGGAGGACAAGCGATGAACGACAACGTGAAGCCGGCGGCCGGAAAGGCCTGCCCGATCTGCGGCCGTCCGGAGATGCCGGAAACCAAACCCTTCTGCTCCAAGCGCTGCGCCGACGTGGACCTGTCGCGCTGGCTGGGCGGCGTCTACCGCATCGAAAGCAATGATAGTGAGAGTGGCCGGCCGGACCGGGACCCCGACGGGAACGGGGGTGAGGACGGGGGCGAATAGGCGGCCTGGGCCGCGCCGTTCGCCGCGTTTCCGGTGCGTGCGAATTTTTGCATTTTAGGGCTAGACAGGCTTTCCGATTTTTCCTACAAAGCGCGCCTCGACGCGCTGCGGTGGCCTCCATGGTCGAAAACGCCGCAGCCCCGGTGCCCAGGTAGCTCAGTTGGTAGAGCAGGGGACTGAAAATCCCCGTGTCGGTGGTTCGATTCCGCCCCTGGGCACCACTTTCTCCCCGTGGTTGCCTCTGCAATCAAAGCCAATCGAAAATTGTGTGACCGTACGTCGCGTCCTTGGCCGTGGCGGCTGTGGCGTTTGTGAGTCATCTTCCTGAGTCATCGGCGATGCGCTGAATGTGTGGGGAGACTCGCGGCGGGGCGATGCTTATAGTGCGCGCTCGGACCGGGGTGGGGCGCTTCTGCTCCGGAGATTTGCCGCAGAACGACGAAGCGGAACGGACATGCACAGCCACGAAGACGTCTTCGACGCGCCGGAGACGCGGCAGCCGACCATTCTGTCGGTGTACAATCAGAAGGGTGGCGTTGGAAAGACGACCTCCTCCGTCAACCTCGCGCTGGCGCTCGCCGCGCTGGGGAAAAGCGTCGTCCTGATCGATTTCGACCCGCAGAGCAGCGCCACCAGCAATTTCCTGCTGCGCGACAAGGCGAAGGTCGGAATCAATGACCTGCTCAGCCAGGAAACCTTCGTCGAGGACGCGATCACGCCGACCAGCTTCGAAGGGCTGTCGATGATCGTGGGCGCGCGCAAGCTCTACTCGCTGGAACACGCGCTGGATTCGCGCGGCGGGTCGCAGCGGGGCCTGCGCAAGGCGCTGCATTTCTCGCACAACCCGCCGGACTATGTGGTCATCGACTGCCCGCCGGCGCTGGGCCATCTGGCGGCCGGCGCGCTGGCGGCGTCGGACCGGCTCGTGCTGCCGGTGTTCCCCGGCCGCTACGCGCTGGACGGGCTGAAGCGCACCCTGTCGGTGGTGGAGCACATCCAGAAGGGCCTGAACCCGAACCTGACGGTCGCCGGCATCCTGATGCTGTCGATCACCAACGACGAGGTCGGCCGGGAATCGCTGACGCAGCTCCGCACTGAATACCCGGACCTGATGTTCCGCACGGCCGTCCCCTACGACGTGGACGTCGTGAAGGCCACCTACCGCCGAATGCCCGCCGCGATCTTCAGCCCCGAAGGCCGGACCACCGCGCGCTTCGTCGGGCTGGCCTGGGAGATCGTCCACGGCCGCGGCTCTGCCCCCACCGACGAGCAGCTGAAGCCCGCGATGGACCGCATCCGGTCCTGGCACGAGGCCACCGACGCGTCTTACAGCGCGCGCCGCGCCGCATCCTCGGCGGACGAGGCGGAGGAAACGTCCAGCAACGGCGGCGGCAGCCGACCGACGGAGCGCGCCCAGCCCAGCTCCAGCCGGGCTGTGCTGGCGGGGGTGGTCGGGCGGGCCGGCGGCTTCGCCCTGGGGATGGTCTTCGGGCAGCCCATCCTGGGCAAGGTGCTGGCGGGCCTGGGGGGCTGATCGGCCCCTTATCGCATCAAGGACCGCCTACAGCACCGCCTTGCGGGCCGACAGCAGGATGCTGGTCTCGGTCGAGGAGATGCCCGCGATCTGGCGGACGCGGCGCAGCGTGTCGTCGAAGGCCTCCAGCGACTCCGTTTCGATTTCAGCGACGACGTCCCACCGCCCGTTGGTGGTGTAGACCGTCCGCACCTCCGGAAAGCCGTGCAGCCGCGAAATGACCGCCTCGGCGGCGCGGCCTTCCACTTCGATCATCGTGATGGCCCGCACCGTCGCGGGTCGCAGATCCTTGCGCATCAGAAGCGTGAAGCCGGCGATCACGCCGCTGTCGACCAGCCGGTCGATGCGGGCGCGCACGGTCGCACGCGACACCTTCAGTTCGGCGGCAAGGCTGGCGACGGACCGGCGTGCGTCTGCGCGCAGCAGGGCCAGGAGGCGGTAATCGAGATCGTCCATGCCACTTTGATAAATCGGACTTTCCAGACTGTCAAAAACACCGCCGGATGGTGCCACTTTTCCGTCTTTCTGCCGCCTTGGCCGCCGCCGATATTGGAGGGAAAGCGCGACGGCGCGGGTTGAGCAGGGAAGCAGAGGCATGACGTCGGACCAGTCGACGCAGAACGACCAGCAGCGGTTCGTCGAGATTCTGGGGGTGCCCATCGAGGCCGGGGCCGGCCATCCGGGCGCACTGATGGGGCCGGCGGCCCTGCGCACGGCGGGGCTGGTCCGCGCCCTGCGCGACCTTGGCCACGAGGTCCGCGACCTGGGCGACCTTGTGCCGGAGCCCTGGAGTGCCACCGCCGCGGAGGCCGCTCGTCTGGCGGAGATCACCGCCTGGTCGCGGGCTCTGGCCGACCGGTCGTACCGCATGATGCAGGCGGGCGGCGTGCCGGTTTTCCTGGGCGGTGACCACAGCCTGTCCATGGGCTCCGTCACCGGGGTGGCGCGCCATTGCCGTGAGACGGGCACGCCCCTGTTCGTGCTGTGGCTGGACGCGCATGGGGACTTCAACACCCCCCACACCTCCCCATCCGGCAACATGCACGGGATGCCGGTGGCCCTGCTGTGCGGGGAGGACGGCTTCGACGGCGTCTTCCCGGCGGAGCAGAGGGCCACGGTCGATCCGGCCCACGTGCACCTGTTCGGCATCCGCTCCCTCGACCCGGCGGAGCGGCGGATGCTGCGCGCCCGCGGCGTGGACGTGGTGGACATGCGGCTGATCGACGAGCACGGCGTCGGCGTCCACATGCGCCGGATCATCGAGCGGGTGAAGGAGGCGGGCGGGCACCTGCACGTCAGCCTGGACGTGGACTTCCTCGACCCCTCCATCGCGCCGGCCGTGGGCACGGCGGTGCTGGGCGGGGCCACCTACCGCGAGGCGCACCTGATCATGGAGATGCTGCACGACGCCGGCATCGTCGGGTCCCTGGACGTGGTGGAGCTGAACCCCTTCCTCGACGAGCGGGGCAAGAGCGCCCTGCTGCTGGTTGACCTGGTGGCGAGCCTGTTCGGCCGCCGCATCATCGACCCCGCGGTCACCCAATCGCAGATCGGCGGGCAGGCCGTCTGACCGTCCAACGACAAAGCCCGGAACCTGGAGAAATGGCCATGACGCAGCACGCCGCCGACCTCATCGGAACCGAATCCCGCCTGGGCGCCCACAATTACAAGCCGCTGGACGTCGTGCTGGCGCGGGGCGAGGGCGTCTATGTCTGGGACGTGGACGGGAACCGGTACCTGGACTGCCTGTCGGCCTACTCCGCCGTCAACCAGGGGCACTGCCACCCGAAGATCCTGGAGGCGATGGTGAGCCAGGCCTCCAAGCTGACGCTGACCTCCCGCGCCTTCCGGAACGACCAGCTGGCCCGGTTCTACGAGGAGCTGGCGGCGCTGACCGGGTCCCACAAGATCCTCCCCATGAACAGCGGGGCGGAGGCGGTGGAGTCGGCCATCAAGACGGTCCGCAAGTGGGGGTACGAGGTGCGCGGCGTGCCGGAGAACCAGGCGGAGATCATCGTCTGCGCCGACAACTTCCACGGCCGGACGATCAGCATCGTCAGCTTCAGCACCGACCCGGACGCGCGGGGCGGCTTCGGCCCCTTCACGCCAGGCTTCCGCACCGTCCCCTTCGGCGACGCCACGGCGCTGGAGGCGGCCATCACCCCCAACACGGTCGCCGTCCTGCTGGAGCCGATCCAGGGCGAGGCCGGCGTCATCATTCCCCCCGCCGGCTACCTGCGCCGGGTCCGCGACCTGTGCACCGAACGGAACATCGTCATGATCCTGGACGAGATCCAGACCGGCCTGGGCCGCACGGGCAAGTTGCTGGCCGAGGAGCACGAGGGCGTGGAGGCCGACGTCACCCTGATCGGCAAGGCGCTGTCCGGCGGCTTCTACCCGGTGTCGGCCGTGCTGTCCAACTCAGAGGTCCTGGGCGTGCTGAAGCCCGGCCAGCACGGCAGCACCTTCGGCGGCAACCCGCTGGCCTGCGCCGTGGCCCGCGCCGCCATGCGCGTTCTGGTTGAAGAGGGCATGATCGACAACGCCGCCACCCAGGGGGCCTATTTCCAGGAGCAGCTGGCCGGCATCCGCAGCAACCTCGTCCGCGAGGTCCGCGGGCGCGGCCTGATGCTGGCCGTGGAACTGCACCCGGAGGCGGGCGGGGCGCGCCGATACTGCGAGGCCCTGCGGGCGCGCGGCGTTCTGGCGAAGGACACGCACGACCACACCATCCGCATCGCCCCGCCGCTGGTCATCACGCGGGAGCAGGTGGACTGGGCGCTGGAGCAGTTCGATGCCGTGCTGACAGGGGCGGCCTGACCAGAGCCGTCCTGACCGGGGCCGTCCTGACGGGGGACACCCGGACGGGGGCGCAGCCGCGGTAAGGCGCGGCTGCCCTTCGCATCCAGCGCTTGAA
>JAEZPL010000285.1 GCA_023413605.1 Pseudomonadota bacterium | reverse complement strand
CGA
The DNA here is from genome assembly GCA_023413605.1 of Pseudomonadota bacterium. Taxonomy (GTDB): domain Bacteria; phylum Pseudomonadota; class Alphaproteobacteria; order Azospirillales; family Azospirillaceae; genus Azospirillum. Next base: position 2,728 of record JAEZPL010000285.1, on the reverse strand, counting down.
CGACGACTGGGGCTACGGGTTTGCCGGTGCCGGGGTCGGAGCGACCGCCGGTTTCATCGCGGGTGCGGCGACCGCGACGCCGGCCCCCGTGGTCAACAACACCTACGTGACGGTTCTGCCCTGCTCCCCCGCCGTGGTGACGGTGAGCGGCACGAGCTATTACCGCTGCGACAGCACCTGGTACAACCGGAGCTATGTGAACGGCACCGTGTCCTACGTCACCGTCGCCCCACCGCCGGGCTATTGACTCGTTAACACGGTGCCTTTGCCGGCCATCCGGGTTGGGAAGGGGCCACCGAGACTCGTCCATGGAGTTCTTTCCATGCCTGAAGCTCGTGCCGCTCGCCCCCCGGGCCGGGAATCCGTGCTGATCGACCTCGCGCTGCAAGGCGGCGGGTCGCATGGGGCCTTCACCTGGGGGGTCCTGGACCGCCTTCTGGAAGAACCCTGGCTGCGCATCGACGGCATCTCCGGCACCTCGGCCGGGGCGATGAACGCCGCCGTGCTGGCCGACGGCTTCGCCGACGGAGGTGCGGCCGGCGCGCGGGCCGCGATGGAAACCTTCTGGCGCCGGGTGTCCGACGCGGCGCGGTTCAGCCCGTTCCAGCGCAGCCCCCTCGACATCCTGCTCGGCCGCTGGACGCTCGACAACTCCCCGGCCTTCATCGCCATGGAGCTGATGGCGCGCCTCGTCTCGCCCTACACCCTGAATCCCGGCGGGGCCAACCCGTTGCGCGACATCCTGGCCGACAGCGTCCATTTCGAACGGCTGGTGCAGGGGCCGATCAAGCTGTTCATCACCGCCACCAACGTGCAGACCGGCCAGGGGCGCGTCTTCCGCAACCCGGAGATCACGCCCGACGTGCTGCTGGCCTCGGCCTGCCTGCCCACCCTGTTCCAGGCCGTGGAGATCGATGGGCAGCCCTATTGGGACGGCGGCTATTCCGGCAACCCGACCATCACGCCGCTGGTGCGCGAATGCACCTCGCAGGACACGATCCTCATCCAGATCAACCCGGTGCAGCGGCCCGGCACGCCCCGGACCGCGCGGGACATCGACAACCGCCTCAACGAGGTGTCGTTCAACGCCGTTCTGCTGAAGGAGCTGCGCATGATCGCCATGCTGCGCCATGCCGCCGATCCCGGCAACGGCGAGGGTGCCCGGTGGGCCGCCATGCGCATCCACCGGGTGTCGAGCGAGCGGATGGTGGACCTCGGCTACTCCTCGAAACTCAACGCGGAGTGGGCGTTCCTGACCATGCTGCGCGACGAGGGGCGCAAGGCGGCGGACGCGTTCCTGGCCGCCCACGGGCGGGACGTGGGCAAGCGCTCCTCGCTCGACATCGACCGGCTGCTGGAGGGGGTCTGACGCCATGGGTCTTTTCGGCATCCTGGTCAGCCTCGGCCTGCTGATGTGGTTCGCGTTCCGCGGCTGGAGCGTGCTGCTGCTGGCGCCCGCGGCGGCCATGGTCGCGGCGGCCTTCGCGGGGCAGCCCCTGCTGGCGAGCTGGACGCAGATCTTCATGCCCAGCGCCTCGGACTTCCTGGCGCATTTCTTTCCGCTGTTCCTGCTGGGGGCGCTGTTCGGCAAGCTGATGAACGACAGCGGCTCGGTCACCGCCATCGCCGGCTGCATGACCGAACGGCTCGGCAAGGAGCACGCGATCCTGGCCGTCGTCCTGGCGGGCGCGCTGGTGACCTACGGCGGCGTGTCCCTGTTCGTCGCCTTCTTCGTGCTGGTCCCCATGGCGCAGGCGCTGTTCCGCGCGGCGGAGATCCCGCGCCGGCTGATGCCGGCGGCGATCATCCTGGGCACCTCGACCTTCACCATGACGGCGCTGCCCGGCACGCCGGCCATCCAGAACGCGATCCCCATGCCCTTCTTCGGCACCACACCCTTCGCGGCGCCGGGGCTGGGCATCGTCGGCGCGGCGGTCATGCTGGGCGTCGGCCTGTGGTGGCTGTGGCGGGCCGCGGCGTCCGCCCGGCGGGCCGGCGAAGGCTATGGCGGGGTGGCCGCCATTGGCGAAGACAGGTTCCCGGACGGCCAGATGGAAGGCAGCCGGACGCAAGATAGCCCGCTGGACAGCGAACCGGCGCGGGCGCGCGTGACCACGGCGCGGGAGTTCGACCCGGCGGAGATGCGGTACGGTCATCACAGCGACGTGCCGGCACCCGTGCTGCACGCCGCCCTACCGCTGGTGGTGGTCATTCTGGTCAATCTGGGCATGTCGATGATCGTGCTGCCGCGGCTGAACCTCTCCTTCCTGGCGGAGGAACATTGGGGCGGCACCTCGCTGTCGGCGGTGGCGGGCGTGTGGTCGGTCGCCGTGGCGCTGGCCGCCGCCATCCTGACGCTCGTCCTGCTCAACCGCAGCCGCCTGCCGGACCTGAGGGAGAGCATGGACGCCGGGGCCAACGCCTCCGTCCTTCCGGCGCTCAGCATCGCCAGCCTCGTCGGCTTCGGCGCCGTCGTCGCGTCGCTTCCCGCCTTCGCGGCGGTGCGAGACTGGGTTCTGACCATCGGCGGCGGACCGCTGGTGTCGCTGGCGCTGGCCACCAACATCCTGTCCGCGCTGACCGGATCGGCGTCGGGCGGCCTGACCATCGCGCTGGACGCGCTGGGCGGGACCTACATGGCCCTGGCGGCGCAGCACGGCATCGACCCCGCCCTGCTTCACCGCGTGGCGGTGATCGGCTCCGGCACGCTCGACATCCTGCCGCACAA
>JAEZPL010000272.1 GCA_023413605.1 Pseudomonadota bacterium | reverse complement strand
GCACGATGTGGGCGTGGCGGTGCGGCGCCATGAAATGGAGCGGGTTGACGTGCTGCTGAGCGACAGCAGCCGGCTGTCGCTGCAACTGCTGGGTCTGGGTGTGCTGGAACTGATCGTCGGCATCCTTTTCGCTGGCACGCTGATGCGCAGCGTCATCCGCACCCGAAGCCTGCTGTCCGAACGCTGCGCCACCGAGGCCGCGCTGATTGCGGCAAAGCACGAGGCGGAACGGGCCAATCAGGCGAAATCGGAATTCCTCGCCATGATGAGCCACGAGATCCGAACGCCGTTGAACGGGGTGATCGGCACGCTGGGGCTGGTGGAGGATTCCCCTCTGATGGCGGAACAGGCGAAGCTGATCGGCACGGCGCGCACCAGTGCGGAAAACCTGCTCGGCATCCTCAACAACATCCTCGACCTCAGCAAGATGGAGGCACAGCGGCTGGAACTGGAGACGAGCGACTTCGACCTCCACCCGGTTCTTCAGGGCGTGTGCGACCTGCTGAGCCCGACCGCGCAGGACAAAGAGCTTTTTCTGGACCTGCAGATCGATCCGGCAACTCCGGTCGCTCTGCACGGCGACGCCGGGCGCATCCGGCAGGTGCTGCTCAACCTCGTGAACAACGCGATCAAGTTCACGGATGCGGGCGGCGTCACCGTCACGGCGTCGAGCGTCCGTACCGCCGCGGGCGGAGTCGAATTGAGACTGGAGGTGGCCGACACCGGCGCCGGCATTCCCGAAGACCGGCAGGGCGAGGTGTTCAAGGAGTTCAGCCAGCTCGACCGCTCCTACGCCCGGCGGCTCGGCGGCACCGGGCTGGGGCTGGCCATCTGCAAGCGGCTGGTGTCGCTGATGGCGGGTCAGATTGGCTTCTCCAGCGTGTCCGGCACCGGAAGCCGGTTCTGGTTCACCTGCCCCCTGGCCCCGGCATCCGGAGCCATCATCGCCGATCCCTCCGACGACGCCTTGCCGGAGCATTGGGACGCCTTCATCCGGAGCATCGACCACCGGCCTCGCGTCCTGGTCGCGGAGGACAACCCGGCCAATCAGCTGATCGTCCGCAGCATGCTGGAGCGCATGGGTTGCCAAGTGGACGCCGTTGCCGACGGCGCGGAGGCACTTCAGGCCATGATCCTGCATTACGACCTCGTGCTGATGGACATCCAGATGCCGGTGATGGACGGGATCGAGGCGACGCGGCGCATCCGCGCGCTGCCGAACGGCGGCGGAATGACGATCCTGGCCTTCACCGCCATCGGCCAGGACGAGACGGCGCGCATGTTCGCCGACGCGGGATTCAACGGCGTGATCGCAAAGCCGGTGTCCCGGTACCGGTTGCAGAACGCCATCCTCCAGGCGTACCGCGCACGCGCGGTCATCCCCCTCGCGGTTCCGGCTCCGGAGGACATGCCCGCTCGGCTGTTCGATGCCGACACGCTGCTGCGGCTGGAGCAGGAGGTCGGCGGACAATGCCTCCCCTCCATCCTGGCAACCTTCATCGCCGATGCGGAACGCCGGCTGAATCAGCTGAGCCATGCCGTCGCGCTGGGCGATATCGTCGGCATCGGGCGGGACTGCCATAGTCTGGCCGGCAGCGCCGAGACCTTCGGATTCCTGATCCTCGGCCGCCTGTGCCGGGACGCCCAGGCCGCCAGCCACCGAATCGACCGCGCGGAGGCGCTGCGCCTTGCCCAGCGGGTTCTGGAGGTCGGCTCCCGGTCCATCGACGCCTTCCGGCAATCCCTTGCGGAGGACTGAGCCATGAATCCCAATTACCCGCTGCGCGTCTGGCTTCTGCTCGATACCCGCGCTTCAGGCGGGATCGAGACGCATGTGGGTACCCTCGCCGCCGGATTGCGGGACGCCGGGCACAAGTCCGAGGTGCTGTTCTGGGCCGACCACGGCCCGCACCCGCTGCGCGGCCGGCTGGACGCCGGCGCGTTGCCCTGGCGGGCTTTGACCGGCTCCGCCCCGGCTCTGGTCGGGGCGCTGCGCGGTCCGGACGGTCCGGACATCCTGCACACCCATGGCTACAAGGCGGGCATCCTGGGCCGGCTTGCCGCGCGGATGGCGGGGGTGCCGGTCGTCTCCACCTTTCATGCAGGGGAGCCAGGGCGGGGGCGGGTTCGGCTCTACAACGCCCTGGACCGGATGACGGCATCGCTCGCGGATTGCATCGCAGTCAGCGAGCCAATTCGCAGCGGCCTGCCGCGTAGCGCCACCCTGATCGAGAACTTCGTCGCCCAGCCTCCGAACATTCAAAGAACCGGCACCCCGCGCACCGTCGCCTTTGTCGGACGTCTGAGTGCGGAGAAAGGGCCGGACACCTTCTGTGCGCTCGCCCGCCGGGCACCGGCGGGGATTTCCTTCGCGATGTACGGTGACGGACCGATGCGCGACGGGCTGGAACGCGCGTATGGCGACCGCGTGCGGTTCCACGGCGCCGTGCCCGACCTTGCCCGGAGCTGGCCCGGCATCGGGCTGCTGTGCATGCCGTCCCGGCATGAGGGGTTGCCCATGGCGGCGCTGGAGGCCATGGCGAACGGGGTTCCTGTGGCGGCCTTCGCGGTGGGCGCGCTGCCCTCCCTGATCCTGGACGGACGGACCGGCTGGCTGGCGGCGCCGGGCGACGAGGACGGGCTGCTGGCGGCGCTGCACCGATGGGCCGCGCTGCCGGAAGGGGCGCTGGCCGTCCTCTCTGCGGAATCCCGGGCCTGCATCGCCGGGCGCTTCTCCGTCGCCTCCGGGGTCGCGAAGGTGCTGGCGGTCTACGCACGGTCGGTCGGGGCGGCGCGCTCGATGAGGACCAGGGTGGCGTCGTCGGACATCGGCCCGGCCGTGTGAAGAATGGCCCGTGCGGCCTCTGCCGGCGGACGGCCGGCGGTGGCGGCCAAGGCGTCGAGCAGGACGTCCGGCACGTCCTGCAGGCCGGTGCCCGCGGCGCCGGGTTTCAGCAGCCCGTCCGTGTAGACGACCAACCGCTGCCCCTGTTCCAGCCGCACTTCCGTCTCGTCGTAGGACGCGGCGGTCAGCAACCCGATCAACGGCCCGCCGACGTCCACGGCTGCGATGCCGTTCGGTCCTTGCAGCAGGGCTGGCGGGTGCCCGGCGGACGCAAGACGGATCGTCCCATCGGCCCCCAGGTCGAGGACGGCGGCCGTCGCGACAAGGCCGTCGAGCGTGGCGTCCCCGGCGATGGCGGCGGTCAGCCGTTCCAAAAGGGCCGCCGGCCCGCCGTCGCCGGACAGGCTGCGGGCCAGTCCCTGGAAATAGGCGGCATAGGCGTGAGCCAGCACCTTGGCTCCGGTACCGTGCCCCATCACATCGGCGACGACCACCGCGTCGGTCGCCCCAGGCAGGCGGAAGACGAGATCGCCGCCGCCCGGCTCGGCGGGACGGGAGGCCACGGCGCAGGCAAATGCGCCGATCCGGTCCGGCAGACCGGGGGCGAGCGCGCCGCTCAGGCAGCCGGTCATATGCCGGACCATGCGGGCCTGCTCCTTGTCGGCGCGGACCAGAACGCGCTGCACGGTGTCCAGCAGCCGTTCGCGGGATACCGGCTTCACCAGGAAATCATCGATGCCCAAGCCAATAGCTCGATCGCGGGTTTGGTCGTCCGTGCCCGCAGTCAGAAACACCACCGGCACCGGCCGATGGTCGCTGCCGGCGGCCAGCGTCCGAACCAGTTCGATCCCCGTTCCGTCCGGCAGGTGGACGTCGGACAGGATCAGGTCGGGCCGTTGCCGCCGGAAGGCCCCGTGCGCCTCGTGCGCGGTCAGGCAGGCGTCCAGCGTATAGCGTGTGGCAAGATAAGTTTGCAGGAGGCACAGCAGGGCCCGGTCGTCCTCCACCAGGAGAATCCGACGCCGTTGCGCCCGCAACGAATCCCGCAGGCGGAACCGGTTGGGCGGTCCAGCGGCGTAGCTGTGGTTTGGAAACAGGCTCTGCACGATGTGAAGCCCTCGGCCTCCCTCCGACAGGTCCACCTCCAGGGACATGCCGACGGATGGCCGGGCCGCCGAGCGGTCGAACGGCCCACCATCGTCGGTCACGTCCAGAACGATCGTACCGCCTTCAACCGCCAGGCGCACCCCCACGCGCCGGGGGGACGGCGCACCATGTTCCACCGCGTTGTTCAGCAATTCCGCCGCCGCGGTGACCAGTTCCCACCGCCTGTGCTGGGGAAGGCGCGTACCGGCCAATGCGTCGGCCAGACCGTCGCGCAGCGCCGCGATCTCCTCCAGCCGGGCCGGGCGCTCGTCCCGGAACAGGGTCAGCATTTCCGGCCCCACGGCAGGGTCGTGCGGGTCAGGGGCTGGAGCAGCCCGTCGCGGGCGTCGGCCAGTGCAGCGCGCAGGGCGCGCGGCGACGGCGCCAGGGCCAGGGCCGCGCAGTGCCGGACGAAGGCGTGCCAGGACCGTCCTTCAGCGCGCGCCAGTTCCGCTCGGCCCGTCAGGATGCGGGCGGAAGCGCGGCGCACCGCCCAGCCCGGCACGTCGGCCGCGGCATGGCCATGGCGGCGCAGAATTTCCTGCATGGCATCAAGCCGGCAGGTTGCGTTGCTGCTGACCGAGCCTGGGCGCATGCTGTAGTCCGCCAGCACGCGGCCGGTCAGCGCAACCGGCCCCAGGCGCGCCAGACGCAGCCACTGTTCCCAATCCTCCGCCGAGAGGAGATCCGTCTGGAAACCACCAACGGCCCGCATCGCGTTGCTGCGCGCCATCACGGTGGATGTCCCCACCGCGTTTTCGGCCAGCAGCGTCGCCGGCGCGTCCGCCAGCCTGGCGAAGTTCGGCATTCCGACGAACGGGCGGTACAGCGGCCAGTGCGCGAAGGCCGTACCGCGGTCGCCTCCATCCGGCCCGACGTGACGGTAGTCGGTGAAACTGAAGACGGTGTCCGGCTGCTGCCGGTGGAATGCGATCTGCGTGTCCAGCTTGCCGGTCAGCCATCGGTCGTCGTCGTCCAGAAAGGCCACCAGATCTCCCCGCGCCGCGGTCAGCGCACGATTGCGCGCGTGGCTCGGACCGCACCCGCCACCCTGCAGAACGCGCAGCGCCGGGCGCCTGGACGCTTCCGCCGCAAGCCAGTCGGCCGTTCCGTCCGTGGAACCGTCGTCCACCACGATGATCTCCAACACAGCCGCACCCTGAGACCAGACGCTGTCAAGCGCGTTGGGCAGATGAGCCAAGCCGTTGCGCGTGGGAATGATGACGGTGCAGACCGGCGTCTCCATGAAGCTCCCCTTCCGGCGTGTTCGTTCTTGGGGTCAGAATGCCGCAAGAAGCGGGCCAAGCAGCATCTCAGCCATCGGCGCGGCGGCCATTGCAAAACGGCTTGCATCCCGCGACGACTTTTGCGGTTCGCCATCGGCGCCCGCGGGACGTCCGTCCGAAATCCGGCGGACGACCGCTGGCATCCCGCTTGCTCTACCCGCGCTTCCTGAACGGAGTCGATGGAGCCGAAGGCATGGGGAAGAAGCCAATTGCGTATGTCCTGGACAGCTTTCCGGTTCTGTCGGAGACCTTCGTCGGGACCGAGATGCGGGCCATGATCGAGCAGGGGCACGCGGTCCAGCCCATTGCCTTCCACGGGCCTTCCGGGGAATTCCAGGCCGCCGACCGGCGCCTTGCCGACCGAACGCTCTATTTGAGCCAAATCGGTCCCAACCCCGCACGCGTAAGGACAGCCATCCTACGGCTGGGTCTGGGCGATGCCGCAGCCCGCCTCGCGCTGTGGTTCCTCTGGGGTCAGTCCGGTTTGCCCCGGCGGTCGCTGCTGTGGAACGCCGCGAAACTCGCCGTGGCGGCCGAGGCTGCCGGATGCCGCCACCTGCACGCCCATTTCGCCGGAGGAGCGGCGGCGCACGCGCTGGTCGCTGCGCGGATGATCAGCGCCAGCGTCTCCTTTGTCTGTCATGGGCACGACGTCTACAGCGAAGCGCAGGATCTTCCGGCGAAGCTGCGGGCCGCCGACTTCACCGTCGCGGTCTGCCAGGAGATGGCGGCGGATCTCGCCGCACTGGAGCCGGCGGCGCCGATTGCCATGATCCCCTGCGGCATCGAGCCGGGGCGCTTCAACCCGCGGCCCGCGGAGAGCGCCGACAACGGCCGGTATCTCTTCGTCGGCCGACTGGTGGAGCAAAAGGGGTTGGACGACCTGCTGGCGGCGCTGGCGCTGATTCCCATCACGCGACGTCCGGCGCTGGACGTGGTCGGCGAGGGACCGGACGGGGCGGCGCTGCGGGAACGGGCGGCGTCGCTCGGCCTTCAGGGACGGGTGAGATTCCTGGGAGCGCGGCAGGGGTCCTGGATCGCGGCGCGGGGGCCGCGCTACCGTGCGTTGGTCGGGCCGTTCAAAACCGCCAGCACGGGTTCGCGCGACACCGGCCCGCTGGTGGTGAAGGAGGCCATGGCCATGGGCCTTCCGGTGGTCGCCAGCCGCTTCATGGGCGTCAAGGACACGGTGACGCCCGACACCGGTATCCTGTTCGAACCGGGAAATGCGCGCAGCCTCGCCTCGGCGCTGGTGGCGATGGAGGGGACTCCGCCGGCCCGGCGCCACGCCATGGGCCGGGCCGGGCGCATCCGCGTGCTGGACTGCTTTACGGCAAGCCGGCAGGCCAGGACGCTATCCCGGCGAGTCGACGGCATATGACGGCGGGCGTGGCGCATGTTCTTGTCCGGCCGCTGTGCTATGCGGCCGCCCTCTCCGTGGCCAAGGGCGTGTCGTTGCTGATGGTGCCGGCCGTCACCAGCGTTCTGCCGCCGGCCGACTATGCGAGCATAGAAACGCTGGCGAGCGTCGCGGATATCGGCGGCGTTCTGCTGGGGTTGGGTTTGGCGGATGCGCTGTTCCGCTTTGCCGGAGCCGGGGGGGAGGACGGACGTCGGGTGGAGGCCGACGTTCTGGGCCTCGCCCTTGCCTGCGCGGGGCTGTTCTTGGTGGTTGGACAGGCGGCGGCGCCGCTGCTTGCCGCGGCGATGCCCGCCGGCATCGGGGAATGGCCGGTGCGGCTGCTTCTCGTCAGCCTCGCCCTGACGGCCACCATTGAGGCGCCGTTCGCTTGGCTGCGCATGGTGGACCGGGCGGGGCTGTTCCTGATGTTCGTGGCGGGACGGGCGGTGGTGCAGGCCGGTCTGGTGCTGGTTGCCCTTCACCAGGGCTGGGGTGTGCCGGGGGTGATTGGCGCCACAGCGGCGTCGGACGTGGCGCTGTCCATCGCGCTGGTGGCAACGCTGGCGGGGCGCATGGGAATCCGGCTGTCTCCGCAGGCCGCGGTCCGACTGCTGCGCTATGGCGTGCCGCTGACCATCGGGGGCGTGGCGGCCTTCGCGCTGGGCAGCTGTGACCGCTGGTTCCTGGCCGGCCGCGCCCAGGAATTGGCCCACTACGCGCTCGCGGGCAAGTTCGCACTCGCCACCGCCCTGCTGCTCCAGCCCTTCGATCTCTGGTGGTATCCGCGCCGGTTGGCCGTGCTGGCCGGGCCGGACGGGGTGGCGCGCACCGCACGGACGGTTGGGGTCGGCCTTTCCCTGGTCGTGCTGTCAGCCAGCGTCGCGGCGCTGGGCGGCCCGTTCGCCATCGTGTGGCTGACCCCGGCCGCTTATCACGGAGCCGTCGCCTATGTGCCGTGGCTGGCGCTGGCGGCGGCGCTGCACGCGGTGGCCAGCCTTGTGAACGCCGGCTGCTATCTGGGGCGAACCGGCGTCCGGCCCATGGCGGTCAACGGTGCGGCGGCGGTCCTCGCGTTGGCGGGCTACGTTCTGTTCATCCCCGGTTGGGGCGTCGCCGGCGCCATCGCCGCGACGCTGTTCGCCCAAACGGCGCGGATCGGCCTGTTCCTGCATCTGGGACAGCGCGCGGCCTTCGTTCCCTATCCGCTGTGGCGCGCCGGACTGCTGGCGACGCTGGCGGCGGGACTGGTGGGCACGGTGCGCGGCCTCGGCACCGGTCCGGCGGGCATGGCCGCGGCGGGAGCAGTGCTGCTGGTCCTGCTGCTGACGGCGTACGCGCTGCGCCTGCTGCCCGTCGGCGCGCTGAGCGTCCGGCCGGCGGCGGCGGTCACGCGATGACACGCGGCGGACCGGTCCTGGCCGCCGCTGCGGCGAGCGCCGCCGTCGCCACCTCCTGGATGGTTATGCCGCACCCCGCCGTGGCGGTGGGGGCGGCGCTGATTCCGCTTGGCCTCGTTGTCAGCCTGGGCGTTCCGTTCGCGCTGTGCCTGGGCTTCGTCGTCTTTTCCTTCTTCCGCATTCACGAGGCCTTTCCGGTTCTGTTGCCGCTGCACATCCCGCAGCTGCTTGCCATGCCGACCCTGCTCGCGCTGGGCTGGCACATGGTGGCGACACGCCGGATACGGCCCTTCTGGTCGCCTTGCCTGACGCCCTTCGCCGTGTTCTTCGCACTGGTCAGCGTCGGCGTCTTCACGGCGACCAGCCGGCCGACCGCCATGGCCTACTACACGGGCACCTATGTCAAGATCGGGCTGATGACGCTGGCCGTCGCCTGGCTGACGACCGAGCCCGCGCAGTTCGGCCGGGCGGCGCGCGTCTTCGTCCTGGCCGGCATGGCGGTCGCGTGGGTGGCGCTGGACAACAAGGCGAACGGCGTGGGCCTGGTGGAGGGCACGCGGGTCACCATCGGCCGCGACATTCAGTCGGTGCTGGGCGATCCGAACGACCTGTCCCTGGTGCTGCTGTTTCCGATCAGCTTCGCGGCGGGGCTGGCCGCCACGCGCGGCATAGGCTGGCCGAGCCGACTTCTGGGGGCCGTCGGCATCCTGATGATGGGCGGCGCCATCATTGCGACGCAGAGCCGGGGAGGTCTGCTGGGCATCGCTGCGGTGCTGGGCGTGTTCGGCAACCGGATGATCCGGTCCAAGGCTTTGCTTCTGGCGATCGCGGGCGCCGCGCTGCTGGTCCTGTTCGCGGCGGCCGGCATCTCCGGCCGGTCTTCCGGCGGAGCGGGGGAAGAAGGGATCGACGAGTCCTCCATGGGCCGCATCTACGCCTGGGGGGCGGCCTGGAACATGGCGCTGTCCAGGCCGCTGACCGGAGTCGGGCTCGACAATTTCGTATCCAACTACTTCTTCTACAGCAGCCATTGGGACGGCAAGAACCACGCCGTGCACAGCACATGGTTCGGCGTGATGGGCGAGACCGGGTTTCCCGGCATCGCCGCCTTCGTCACCATGATCGCCCTGTCCATACGCACCGCCTTCCGGGCAAGCCGCCGGCTGGATGCGAATGCGGCTCCCGCCGATGCCCGAGCGATGGGGGTGGCGTTGACCGCCGGCCTTCCGGCCTTCTGCGTGTCGGGCACCTTCCTGACCCAGGGATTCACATGGCCGGTTTACATCCAGCTTGCCCTGACCGTTGCGGTGGAGCGCTACGCGCAGCGCCACTCCCCGGCTCCGTCGCAACTTGCGAGCCGAAATGACGCGGCGGCGGCAGATTGACAGCGCGGGAGCACCATGATCCCGCGGTTTCCCGGGCTTCCGCCTCTGGCCCGTTGCATGCATGAAGCGGTTCGGACCATGTCCGGCGATGGAGAGAGCTCGAATGACCGACACCGCCTTCGCGTTGCGCCGCTGGGTCAAGGCGCGCAACCACCCGCTGGCCGACGCGGCCTACCGCGCGGTCAGGGGGTTGCGGCGCATCGAATGCCCCGTGGTGCCCGGGCTGCACGCGGCGCTCTACGCCCTGCACACGGGCCTGCGCGCGGCAGGCGGAACGCTGCGCCGTGTGTTGTGGGACACCCCGCTGTTCAAGACGCGGCTGAGCGGACCGGCACCGGGCCTTTACCTGTATGGCGGGATTCCCCTGGTTCTGGGGGCGGTGCGGATGACCGTGGGCGACGGCTGCCGGATGTCCGGGCAGACCACCATCACCGGCCGCACCGGCGGGGCGGGCGTTCCCGAACTGAGCGTCGGGCGGAACGTCGACATCGGCTGGCAAACCACCATCGCGGTCGGGCACCGGATCGTGCTGGGCGACGATGTGCGCATCGCCGGCCGCGCCTTCCTTGCGGGCTATCCCGGGCACCCGCTGGACCCCGCCGCGCGCGCGGCCGGCCGGCCGGAGACGGAGGAACAGGTCGGCGACATCGTTCTGGAGGACGGCGTTTGGCTCGCCACCGGGGTCTTCGTGACCGCCGGAGTCCGCATCGGTCGTGGCACCGTGGTGGCGGCGGGAAGCGTGGTGACCGGCGACCTGCCGCCCATGGTCCTTGCGGGGGGCGTCCCGGCGCGCGTGATC
>JAEZPL010000232.1 GCA_023413605.1 Pseudomonadota bacterium | reverse complement strand
GGATGGAAACACGCCACCCCCGCCGCCCGCTCCGCTGATTGCGGCGGCGCCCAGCGCGCCGGCCGCGGTGCCCGCTCAAGCTCCCCTCCAGGCACCCACCCAGGGCGGTGCTTCCACGGTGACGGTTACCCCCGCCGCTCCGGAGCCCGTGACCAAGGCCCCGCCTCCGGTCTCCACGGTGACTGTGCCGGTGCCGCCCGCCGCCGCCCTGCCGCAAACCCCGCCGCCTGCGCTGAGGGTGCCGGAACCGCCGCCGGTTTCCCTGCCGGCCTCTTCCACGGCACCTTCCACGGCGACAAAGCCGGCGCCGGTGGAATCGACGGTCAAGCTGCCGGAGGTTCCGCCCCCGTCCATCGCCGCGCCCGAGCCGGCCAAGGCGGAGCCCGCCCCGTCCGCGGCGGTGAAGCCGGAGGCGCCCAAGGCCGCCGCACCGGAACCGGAACCGGCCAAGGCAGCGCCCGCCCCATCCAAGGTCTCGACCGAGACGGCCGAGCTTCAGGCGATGCTCGCCCCAAAGGCCCCGGCGCGCCCGGCCACCGAGGCGACGAGGCCGGAAGCGCCCAAGGCCGCCGCACCGTCCAGGCCGGCCCCTACGGCATCCGCGCCGGTTCCCACCATCCCGAACGGCCGCTACGCCATCCAGCTCGGCACCTTCCAGGTGACCGAGAACGCCGATGCGCTGGTCCGCCGCCTGCGCGACAGCGGCTTCAACGCCTATGCGCTGGATTGGACCGATGGCGAACAGAAGTCCTGGCGCGCGGTGCGCGTCGGCGGCTATGGCGACAGCGTGACCGCGAAGCGCGCGGCCGACTCGCTCAAGGCGAAGATGGGACTTCAGCCGATCGTCGTCGGCACGCACTGATCCGCGCCGGGGGTTTTCACGCCGCGGGCGTGAACCCGACCATTCGCGGACCTGCGACAAACTGTCTCTGCCCCGATTTTTCAGGTTCTTTCTCTACGAAACGCCCGTCCGCAATTTCGGTATTGCGGGCGGGCTTCGTCTTGATCTGACATTATCCTTGCCGTTACCATGGTTTTGATCGGGCACGCCTGTCGGAATAAGCAAAGGCGGTCAGAACAAACAAAGCCGGCACCACAGACCGGCGAATCGGAGGAAGCCCTGTTATGAAGCCGACGATCCTGGTCGCCGACGATGAGCCCAGCATCGTCCTGTCCTTGCAGGTGCTGTTGCAGAAGGCGGGCTTCGAAGTCCGCGTCGCCCGCAACGGCGAGGAAGCCCTGCAATCGGTCGAGGCCGGCGCGCCCGACCTGATCCTGCTGGACGCGATGATGCCCAAGCGCGACGGATTCGACGTCTGCCAGTCGTTGCGAGCCAACCCGGCCTACCAAAACCTGCCGATCATCATGCTGACGGCCCGCAGCCGGGACGTGGAACGGCAGAAGGGCATGGCGCTGGGCGCCACCGACTACATCACCAAGCCCTTCTCCACCCGCGACCTCGTCGCCACCGTCCGCAAGTACCTGACCCCGCCGGAGAACGGCGCGCGGGAGGCCCTGCCGTGAGCGTGCCGGCCACAGAAAACCCCGGCGCCGCGCCCTCCGCACAGGCCCCGGCCCAGACCCAAACCCAGACCCAGGCTCAGCCACAGGCCCAGCCGGCGCCGCGCCGCATCATTCCCCTGGCCTTCCGCGCCGCCGGCTTCGGGCTGCCGCTTCTGTCGGCGGGTGCGGCCATCGCCTTGAACAGCGGTGGGGCGGAGAATCCCTTCGTCACCTACGCCGTGCTGATGACCGCCGCCGTCACGGCGGGCGTGTGGGGGCTGTGGGCGGCGGTGGACCGCTGCCTGCTCCGCGCCGCCGAGACGATGAGCCGCGAGGTCGGGTTGATTGCCCATGGCACCGCGGAGGGCAAGGGTGCGGCCCGCCTGCCGCTGGCGCGCTACGGCGATCTGGCGCCGGTGGCCAAGGCGATCAACGACCTGTCGGACAAGCTGGCCGCCGCGCGCCGCGACACCGCCCGCGCCGTCGCCGAATCCACCGCCAAGGCGGAGGAGCAGAAGACCCGCCTCGCCGCCATCCTGCGCGACCTGCACGAAGGCGTTCTGGTCTGCAACCTGAAGCACCAGATCCTGCTGTACAACCAGACGGCGCTGGACATCCTGCATCTGACCGGCGACCTGGGGTTGGGCCGCTCGCTGCTGCATTTCGTGGTGGCGGAGCCGGTGACCCACACGCTGGAGCGGCTGACCCTGCGCGTGCGCGAGGGGCGCCATGTCAACCACGAGCACGGCACCACCGCCCAGTTCGTCGGCGCCACCACCGACGGCCGTATCCTGCTGGCCGGCCGCATGAGCGCCATCCTGCAGGAGGCCGAGGAAGGCTCCGACGAGCCGCCCGCGATCACCGGATACGTCATCACCCTGTCCGACGCGACCAGCGAACTGGCGGCGCTCGGCCAGCGCGACGCGCTGCTGCGCGAGGCGACGGACGGCTTCTGCGCGCCCATCGCAAACCTGCGCGCGGTGCTGGAGACGCTGGACGACACGCCGGAGCTGGGACCGGACGAACGCGCCGCCTTCCAGGCCGCGATGATGGAGTCCTGCAACACCCTGTCGGACCGGCTGGCCCACGTCACCGCCGAATACCGCAGCGTGGTCACCGGCTCCTGGCCGATGAGCGACATCCACACCAACAACCTGATCAACCTGATCCGCCACCGGGTCGGGCCCGAGGCCAAGCACACGGTCACGCTGACCGGCCTGCCCCAGTGGGTGCACGGCGACAGCTACACGCTGGTGATCCTGTCCGGCTACCTGATCGAATATGTCTACGCGCTGACCGGCGTGGCCGCCTACGACCTGTCGGTCGAGCACGAGGGGCAGTGGATCTATCTGGACATCATCTGGAAAGGCCCCACGGTGCCCAGCGG
>JAEZPL010000200.1 GCA_023413605.1 Pseudomonadota bacterium | reverse complement strand
GATCACGGCCATGACGTCCTGCGCCAGACCGTCGCACACGGACCGCAGATCGGCGCAGACGCGCGTGTCCAGCCCGACCTCGCCCAGCACAAGACGGATCACCTCCGCATCCCGGCCGTCCGGAGCGAGCACGAGGATCGGGTCGGCCATGGGAGCCCGCTCAACCGGCTTCGTCACGGCCGCGCAACAGCGGGTCGGACGATCCGCCATAGGTCGGCACCCCGGTCAGGACGCCATGGAAATCCAACAGCTTCGGGCCGACCTGCATGCCGTCGGGGAACAGGCGGAATTCCCGGATCGCCAGTTCGTGGACGCCGGTGCGCTTCTTGACCACCGAGATCGCCTTGCGCACCTCCCCGCCCGCTTCGAAGAAGCGCAGCAGGACGACGGCGTCGCTCATGAAGGACAGATCCACCGGGTTGTGGATGTCGCCGACGATGCCCTGCTGGGCCAGGATCAGAATGGTCACGACGCCCTGGTTGTTCAGGTAGGTCAGCAGCTCGTGCATCTGCAGGGCGAGCGCCTGCTCCTCCGGCATCGTGCTGAAGTAGGAATTCAGGCTGTCGATCACCACGACGCGGGACTTCCGGTCCTCGACCTGCCGGCGCACCTGCCAGACGAACTCGCCCGGCGACAGGCGCGACGGGTTGGCCCGTTCCCAACCCATGCGGCCTTCATGCACCGCCGCCTCGATGTTGACGCCCAGGGCGGTGCTGCGCTGCGCCAGCGTCTCGAACATCTCGTCGAAGGAGAAGTAGGCGGCGTACTCGCCGCGCTTCACCGAGGCCATGACGTATTGCAGGGCGATCGACGACTTGCCCACGCCCGAGGGGCCGACCAGCATGGTCGTCGTGCCCCGGGTCAGCCCGCCGCCCAGCAGCTCGTCCAGTTCCGCGAGGCCGCTCGACACCGTCGCCGGTTCGAAACCGGCCTTGTGCTCATCGGCGATCAGGCTGGGGAAGACCAGGACGTTGCCGGGCGTGATGGCGAAGTCGTGCCAGCCGCTCTGGTATTCGGTGCCGCGCATCTTGGCGATGCGCAGGCGTCGGCGCGCGGCGCCGTACGAGCGCTCGATCTGCTCCAGCGCGATGACGCTGTGCATCAGGCTGTGCAGCTCCATCGTCCCGCCCCGGCTGGTCAGGTCGTCGAGCACCAGCGTGGTGCAGCGGCGCCCTTGCAGGAATTGCTTCAGCGCCAGCAGCTGCCGCCGGTAGCGCAGGTGGTCCTGGGCCAGCAGCCGCAGCTCGGACAGGGAATCGATCACGACCAGATCGGGGTTGTCCGCGGCGATGCGGTCGGTGATCAGGCGCATCGTCTCGCCGAATTCGACCTCGGAGGGGTAGAGGACGCTTTGCTGGCGATCGAGCTGGGCTTCCAGGGGAACCAGCTCGAAGATGCCGATGCCGTCGAGCGACCAGCCATGGCTGGCGGCCGACGCGCACAACTCCGTCTCGCTTTCGGACAGCGACACATAAAGGCCGCGTTTGCCGTTGTCGCGTCCTTGCAGCAGGAATTGCAGGGCAATCGTCGTTTTGCCGGTTCCTGGCGCGCCTTCCAGAAGATGAAGCCGTTCGCGCGGCAGGCCGCCCCTTAGGATCAGATCAAATTCCGGAATACCGGTTAGTATTTTTTCTGTCTTTTTCGGCTCCGACACACACGTCTCCTCTTGGGCCGACCCGCTTGCGCTTGCCGCGCGGGTCGGGATGTCCCTGATCGTGAACAACGCGATTCCCCGTTGGTCAGCCGCGACGGCTGTCCTCGAAAGGACGGACCCGCCGGGGAATGCTGCGGCAACGCCTGCAATGGCGTTCGCGACACCGCCACAAACAACCCCATGCCATGGGCTCTGTTCCGCCGCGCCGCGCCGGTGCGCCCGTCGAACGCGCACTCACACCAGGGAGAAGAGGGCGGCGCGCAGGGCCGCATGCGCTCGTGGCGCTTTAACCAAACCTTTAGATGTGACCACGATGTTTTCCATCCCCCTATGATTGCCGGCCAATTCACGCTGTGTCTGTGTTGAAAAGACTGTCCCCGACGTCGCTGCTCGCGCTCATTCTCGGGGCTTCCCTTGGGGTCATCGGCACGGGGACCGCCCGCTTTCTTCACATCGACCGTGAAGAGACGGTCAAGCATTACGAGCGGATCACCAGCGACACGGCGCGCCTGCTGGAGGAGCACGCGCGGCGGACCATCCACAGCGCCGACCTGATCCTTCTCCAGGCGCTGAAGATGGTTCAGGAGCGCGGCGGCGTCGACGCCATCGGGTCGGCGCACGACTGGACGGACTTCCACGATCTGGCGCAGCATCTGCCCGAACAGGGCGGGCTGTGGATTTTCGACGCCGACGGGCGGGCGCTGCTGGGCTCGGCGGCCTATCCGGCGCCGGTCCTGGAGGTGACGGAGCGCGACCATTTCCAGGCCGTCAAGACACGCGGGGACCGGTTCCACATCGGCCCGGCCATCCGCGGCGAGACGACCGGCAACGTCTTCTTCACCGTGAACCGCCCGATCCTGGACGGGGCGGGGCGGTTCCGCGGGCTGATCCAGGCCGCCATCGACACCGCCTATTTCACGAAGCTGTACGACCTGATCGACAACGACCTGGAACCGCTGATCGGGATTTACCGTCTGGAGGGCGGAATCGTCGTCCGCCGCCCGGGTATGGAAGCGCATGTCGGCGTCGACGCCTCCGGCGGGCGGGTGTTCCGGCAATTGCTGGCGCGCGCGCCGGCGGGAACCTACGAATCCGTGTCGCCGCTCGATGGGGAGGTGCGGATCGCGGCCTACCGCCGGATCGCGGGCCTGCCGCTGGTCGCCATCGCCGGCGTCGCCAAGGACGCCGCCCTCACCGAATGGCGGGCCCGCGCGGCGCGGGCCATCGCGCTCAACCTCGGCGGGCTTGCCGTCCTGGTCGCGCTGGGCCTGCTGACAAGGTCTGCGTTGCGGCGGCAGGAGCAGAGCCGGAGGGAAGCGGAGCAGGCGCAGGAGAGGCTGTGCGAAGCGATCGAAAGCCTGCCGGACGGCTTCGCCCTGTTCGACGACCGGGACCGGCTGATCCTCTGCAACAGCCGGTACCGGACCTTCCACGGGATCGGCGACACCGCCATCGCGGACGGAATCCGCTTCGAGGACATCGTGAGGCGCAGCGCGGAGCGCGGCCTCTACGCCGACGCTGTCGGGCGGGTGGAGGATTGGGTGGCGGAGCGCATGGCCCAGCACCGGGCCGCCGATCAGGTGCACGAGCACCCGCTGGCGGACGGCCGCTGGCAGCGCGTCGACGAGCGGGTCACGGCGACGGGCGGGCGGGTCGGCGTGCGCGTCGACATCACCGAGGCCAAGCGCCGCGAGGCCGAGCTGGCCGGGCTGGTGCGGCGGAACGCCCTGCTGGCCGCGGCGCTGGAGGCCACCCCGAACGGCATCGCCATCACCGATGCGGCCACAGACGCGCCGATCGTCCTGTACGTGAACAAGGCCTTCGAGGAGATGACCGGCCACGCGGCGGCGGAGATCGCGGGCCGCGACATCCGTGTTCTCTACGGGGCCGAAACGGACCCCCAGGTCGTCCGCTCCCTGCACGAGGCCAAACGCCGCGGCGAGATCGTGACGGCGGAGATGATCAACGTCCGCAAGGACGGAGCAAGTTTCTGGAACATGGTGCGCATCGCGCCCGTGTTCGACGCGGACGGGCGGACCCTGGCGCATGTCGCCGTGCTCTGGGACACGACCGAGGTGCACCGCCACTCGGCCGAGGAACTCCAGCGCCAGAAGATGGAGGCGCTGGGCCAACTGGCCGGGGGCATCGCGCACGAGATCAACAACCTGCTCCAGCCGGTGATCACGCTGTCGAATCTCAACCTCGGATCCGCGGACCTGCCGGCCCCGGTGCGCGAGGACTTCGCGGACATCCTCAGCGCCGGCCGCCAGTGCCGGGATGTGGTCGGCTCCATCCTGGCCTTCGCGCGCAAGGACGGCACGGCCACGCAGCCGCTCGTTCTCGGCGATGCGGTGTGCCGTGCGCTGGCCTTCGCCCGCGGCGTACTTCCCCGGACGGTTCTCATCGAAAGCCGGATCGACGACCGGGAATCCCTGGCGATGATCGGCGCCACCGAACTGACCCAGGTTTTGATGAACCTGCTGACCAACGCCGCGGACGCCATGGGCTGGGCGGGAACCGTCACCCTCACGCTCGACCGGCTTTCCGCGGAATGCCCGGCGGGTCCGGGCCGTTTCCACCTGACGGTGGGCGATCAGGGCTGCGGCATGGACGAGCGGGTGCGGCAGCGCCTGTTCGAGCCGTTCTTCACGACCAAGCCCCAGGGGAAGGGGACCGGGCTCGGGCTGGCGGTGGTGCATGGCATCGTGCGCGGGTGGCGGGGTACCATTTCGGTGTCCAGCGCGGTTGGCAAGGGAACAACCTTCGAAATTACGATCCCCGTGGTCGATCACCCCACGGCATGACGGAGGCGCACGCAATGGCCCGCATTCTTCTGGTGGACGACATGCCCCTGGTCCGTAAGACGGTCGGCCGGCTGTTGCGCAGCCTCGGCCACGAGGTCGTGGAGGCGGCGGGCGGTGACGAGGCGCTGAGCCTGCTGGAGACGCCGGGCGAGGGTGGGGAGGTGCTGGTGGACGCAGCCCTGGTGGACGTCTGGATGCCGCATGTCGGCGGCCTGGATCTGATGCAGGCGCTGAAGGAGCGCCTGCCGGGCCTGCCCGTCATCGTCATGTCCGGCGGCGGGCCGCAGGTGCCGCTGGAATATTCGCTGGCCGTGGCCGAGGCGGAAGGGGCGGCCGCCGTTCTGGTCAAGCCGTTCGAGGACCAGCAGCTTCTAGACGCCCTGGCCGTCGCCCTTGGGTCCTGACCCGTCGGTTCCGGCCGTCAGCAGCCGGCCGAGCAGGTCCCGCAGGCCCGCCGCCAGACCGGCCTGCGCCTCCGGAGGCATGGCGGCGATGGCGCTTTCGACCTTTTGAAGCGGGTCCTGCGCCAGCAAGGTCCGTCCGCTGTCGGTCAGCGACACGATCCGCGCCCGCTTGTCGTCCGGCGAAACCACGACCGCCAGCAGCCCCCGCCGGGCCAGCGCGGCGATGGTGCGGGACGCCGTGCCGGGATTGGTCCCCTGGTATCGCGCAAGGCCCATGATGTTGCGCGCACGCTCCCCAGCGTTTCCGAAATAGCGCAGGGCCGACCATTGGGCCGCCTGCATGTCCGCGGTCCAGCACAGGTCGTGGACGGCGCGGGCCGTCTGCTCGACAAGGCTGGCCAGCCCGTGGCTCCGCGTGGCGCCGACCTTCCTGGGCGAACCGGGTTCCGAGGCCGCCGGACCCTGTGATGCGGCCGGATCGGGTTTGTTTGTCACCAACAAACACCTTCCCTTCACATCGGCCCATCGGTATAGTTGTTTCCGATAAGCATATATCCAGCCTGTGATGGCGGCCGAGCCGCCCGCGTCACTCCAGAACCGAAGGTCGCCAACCGCATCATCGTCTCCGCACCCCAACCCGCGCTGGCTGCGCCAGGAATGGCGCACGGTGTTTGTGCCAGTGTTCGCGCCAGTGTTCGCATTGTCACATACGACGACGCCGACGCAACGGATCCCGCGAACCCGCGCAACGGCGCCGTTTCCGGCATTGTTCGGGGCTACTGCATCACTTCAACAGCAAGCCACCCAGAAACGCTGAATGCAACAATATAATCTTGTCATTTATTAACAAGATTCTTCGCTTCGACAGCAAATGTGTTGGGAAGCGACAACAAAAAATTAAGTAATTTTGAGTATAAGCCGGATTTGGTTATTGGTATTCCGGTGAAAGTACAACATCATGACTGCTGTTACCCTCAATATATCCATCCGTGCGAAGCTGTGGGGGCTGGTTGGTGCGGCCTGCATCGCGTGTCTGGCGATTGCGGGTGCCGGCCTGTACCTGAGTCATCAGCGCATGTACGAGGATCGGGTGGCCTCGTTGAAGTCGCTGGTCGACGTTGGCTACAGCATCGCAGAAAAGTACGAGGCCGACGTCGTGGCCGGGAAGCTCTCACGCGACGAGGCCCAGGCCCGGTTCAAGGAAATCCTGCTGGCGCTCAAGTACCAGGGCGACGGTTACCTGTTCGCCTACACCTATGACAATTTCGGCTTCGCGCACCGCAACGCCAAGGTCATGGGCAAGGACGCGTCGGGGCTGAAGGACGCCAAGGGCGTGCCGATCCTGCCGGCCATGGTGCAGATCGCCAAGCAGGGCGAGGGCACTTACCTGTATCCCTGGTTCGTCAACAACAACGGCACCGACGTCACCGAGGAGAAGCTGTCCTACGTCCGCGGCTTCGAGCCCTGGCAGATCTTCATCAGCACCGGCGTCACCATCGACGACCTGCAGACCGCGATGGTGGAGCGGTTCTGGAAGGTGCTGGTGGTCGTGGCCCTTCTGGCGTTGCCGGCCATCGCCCTGATAGCCCTTGTCGGCCAGAACGTCAGCACCGCCATCGCTCGGCTGGGCCGGAACATGCGCCTCCTGGCCGACGGCGACCTGTCCGTGACCTTTCCGGAAACCACGCGCCGCGACGAGATCGGCGCCATGGCCCAGGCGGTCCAGGTGTTCAAGGAGAACGCCGAGACCAAGGCCCGGCTGGAGACCGAGCAGGCGGAATACGCGCGCCGGGCCGAGCTGGAAAAGCGTCAGGCCATGCTGACGATGGCCGCCGATTTCGAAGGCAGCGTGAAGAACATCGTCGACACGGTGGCCTCCGCCGCGACGGAGATGCAGGCCTCGGCCCGGTCCCTGTCCCACGCGGCGGAAGACAGCGTGCAGCAGATCACCGCCGTGGCGGCCGCGTCCGAACAGGCCTCCACCAACGTCCAGACGGTGGCCGTCGCCGCCGAGGAACTGTCCGCCTCCATCACCGAAATCGGGCGTCAGGTCGACACCTCCACCCGCATCGCCGAGCAGGCGGTGGGCGAGGCGCAGCGGACCAACGAGGCGATCCGCAGCCTGGTGGACGCCGCCCGCGAGATCGGTCAGGTGGTGGAGCTGATCAACAGCATCGCCGGCCAGACCAACCTGCTGGCGCTGAACGCCACCATCGAAGCCGCCCGCGCGGGCGAGGCCGGCAAGGGCTTCGCGGTCGTCGCCAGCGAAGTGAAGGCCCTGGCGACCCAGACCGCCCGCGCCACCGAGGGCATCCAGTCCAAGGTCGTGGAGATCCAGGCGGCGACGAGCGGCGCGCAGGGGGCGATCGAAGCCATCGCCAAGACCATCGGCCAGATGAACGAGATCGCCACCGGCATCGCCTCGGCCATCGAGGAGCAGAACGCGGCGACCCAGAACATCGCCGGCAACATCACCCAGGCGGCCCGCGGCACCGAAGTCGTGTCCAGCAACATCGCCGGCGTGAATCGCGTGGCGACGGACACCGGCAGCGCGGCCGTCCAGGTGCTGGGCGCCTCGCAGGGCCTCGCCCAGGAGGCGGAACGCCTTCGCGAAGAGGTCGCGAGCTTCATCGCCACCGTCCGGGCGGCCTGAAGACCTCGGGCGCAAGGCCTTTGGAGGCAGAAACCACGAAGGGGGAGACCCGCAGGCCGGGCCTCTCCCTCCCTCCGCCAACCAACGATCAAAAAACAACGGAATGCAGAAGATGAGACATCAGGCGATGATCGGGCTCGGCATGGCCCTGTACGCGATGGCCTGCTCGGCCGCTCTGGCCGCCGGCGAGGTCGTCGGGGTCGAGCATTGGGTCGAGAACGCCGGCACCAAGGTCTATGTCTGGGAGAAATTCACGGACAAGCCGACCGGCAAGAAGATCGTGGTTCTGGCGCACGGCTCCGCCACCGCCGGCAAGGAAAGCTTCGACCTGCAGGTTCCGGGCAAGCCCTCCTACAGCCTGATGGACCGGCTGGCGCGGGAAGGGTTCGACGTCTTCGCGCTCGACACCCGCGGTTTCGGCCGTTCGACCCGCCCGGACAAGCACATGACCACCGGGCAGGCGAAGGAGGACCTGAAGGCCGCCATCGACCATATCCTGAAGCTGCGCGGCGCTTCCAAGGTCAGCCTGGTCGGCTGGTCCTGGGGAACGCAGTATGCCGGGATGTATGTGATGGACAATCCCGGCAAGGTCGAGAAGTACGTCAGCTACGCCCAGATGCATGTGGACAGCCCCGACGTCGCCCGGCGCCGCGCCCGGATCGACGCCTTCCGGGAGAACGCGTACATCACCATCCCCGAGGCCGGCTGGAAGCCGCGCTTCACCTCGATGGCGCCGGCCGAGGTGAACGAGTCCGACGTGGTCGACACCTTCGCCAAGATCGCCGCGAAGGTGGAGGTCAAGAGCCCCACCGGGCCGCAGCTCGACCTCGCCACGGCGCTGCCGATGGTCAACCCGCGCCTGATCCCGGTGCCGACGATGGTCATCCACGGCCAGTACGACGACGTGGCGGACACCGACGGCCTGCTGCCCTTCTTCGCGCAGCTGCCCAACCCGCAGAAGAAGTATGTCGTCGTCCCGAACGCTGGTCACATGATGCACCTGCAGAAGGGTCACCAGCAGTTCCAGCACGAGGTCGTGGGCTTCCTCAAGGACCCGACTCCGTAACCGGGAGCGGCACCGTTCCGCAGGGTTGACCACCCGTTGACCGGCGCTTCGACGGAGCGCCGGTCTTCCCACGCCTCGAACACCCCGGCTGAGGGCTCATGAACATTCTCGCACAGACACAGGCCGACCCCGACAACGATCGGGCCGGCGACGACTGGGCCGATGACGCATGGCTGCTCCTCGACGGGGGGTTGGACCAGAAGCTCTGGGCCCTGCACCGGGAAATTCTTGATTGCCCGCCGCTGAGCGGCATCGACCGTATTTCCGTGGCCACCTACGACGCGCGCACCGATCTGGTCCGGACCCTGGCGCAGAGCAACCGGAGCGTCGCGCCCTTTGAAGGCTATTCGGTCAGGCTCGCGGACGCGCCGGGCCTCCAACGGCTGGCAGCGACCGGCCGGCCCATCGTCGCGGCGATGGCGGACGGTTCGATCGAACGGACACGCCCGCCCCGGCATCTGGCCCGTGACGGCTACCAGTCCCGCTACGCCGTCCGCCTGCACCGGCGGGACACGCTGTTCGGCTTTCTGTTCTTCAATTCACGGCAGCCGGGCTACTTCTCGGCCGAGGTCATCGAATGGCTGCGGCCGTACCGCCGGCTGATCGACATGCTGGTGGTCGGCGAGCTGTCCAGCGTGCAGCTCATGCTGGCCGCCGTTCACACCGCCCGCGAAATCGGCCGCGTCCGGGACGAGGAGACCGGCGCCCACCTTGACCGCATGGCGCATTACGCGCAGGCGATCGGGCAGCGGCTGGCGCCGCGCCTGCACCTGTCGGACGAGTATCTGGAATACCTGTTTCGCTATGCCCCCTTGCACGACATCGGCAAGGTGGGGGTTCCCGATCACATCCTGCTGAAGCCCGGCAAGCTGACCGCGGACGAATACACCGTCATGAAGGCGCATGTGGGGGAGGGGCTGAGGATCATCGAAGCGATGATGCGCGATTACGGCCTCGCCGGTCTTCCCTACGCCTCCGTCCTGCGCAACATCGTCGGCTGCCACCACGAGCGGTGGGACGGCGCCGGCTATCCCAACGGTCTTGCCGGTGCGGGCATTCCGCTGGAAGGGCGCATCGTGGCCGTGGCGGATGTCTTCGATGCCCTGACCTCCGGACGGCCCTACAAGAAGGCCTGGACCGTCGACGACGCCGCAGGCTTCCTGAAGGCGCAGGCCGGCCATCATTTCGACCCGGACTGCGTCGAGGCATTGCTCGCCGACCGGGAGGCCCTGGAGGCGATCCGGCTTCGCTTTTTCGACGAGCCGCCGGCCTGAAGCCGCCGCGCCCATCCGATCGGAATTGCGCGCCGAGACGGCGGCCGCTTTGGCGGCCTTGCGCCTCTGCTCATTCATCAACGGCTTGTCGCGGAACGGCCGGATCCGCCGATCACCGCGGAGCCGACGTAGGGCGGAGTGTGCCGATGGTCAGCCCAGCCCTCCGGCCAGCAGGGCCATCTTGGCCGCGGTCTCGATGGACTCCACCTCCACCGGCGACAGCCGGGCGGTTGCGAAGCCGGTGGCGCAGCGGTAGCGGCCGAACCATTCGCCCCCGGCCGTCCGCCAGCCCTGCACGAGCGGGCGAAGCCCGTCCTCCGGCCCGTCCCCCGTCCGCTGGTCAGCATCCGGCCGCGCGATGTCGAAGCGCACCGGACTGCCGGCGAGGTCGAAGCCGATGGTGTAGGTCCACGACTCGGCACCGTCCTGGCCCGACCAGGAGCGGTGCATCACGACGGGCGCTGGCGCGCAAGGAGAGTTTGCCGGCATCGCTACCATCCGGAACGTATTCCGTTCGGCAACAGCCGGAAGGGTGAGTTGTTGCACCGATGTGATACGGGTCGCCAGTCAATTGGCACGCCTCAATCAGCCACGACGGACACCTTGATCTGGGAAAAATAGGCCGCGAGATTCTCGATGTCCTGGTCGGTCAGCGGCTTGGCGATGATGGACATCTGCTCGTTGTTCCGGGATCCGGCCCGGAAGGCGCGGAGCTGTGCGGCCAGATAGGTGTCGTTCTGCCCGGCGAGGTTGGGCACGCCCGGCATGGTCGTCATGCCCTGCCGGCCGTGGCAGGTCTGGCACTGCACCGCCTTCGCCTCGCCCGCGGCGCGGTCGCCGGCCGCGAAGGCCGACGACACGCCCACGACGCCCGGCACCGCCAGAAGCAGCGCCGCAATCGTTTTTCCTGCACGCATTGCGCCGGCCACCTCACTCGCCGGAGTAGGAGATGCGATAGATCGCGCCGGCCAGATCGTCGGAAACGAGCAGCGAGCCGTCGAGATACTGCACGACATCCACCGGGCGACCGAGATACTCGCCGGTCTTCTCGTTCAGCCAGCCTTCGGCGAACACCTCGGTCTTGCCGTTGGAACCGTCGGGCTTCACCTCGGTGTACATGATGCGCGCGCCGACGGGCTTGGTGCGGTTCCAGGAGCCGTGCTCGGCGTTGAAGACGCCGCCGCGGTATTTCGCCGGGAACATGGCGCCGCTGTAGAAGGTCATGCCGAGGTCGGCCGCGTGCGGGGCCATCTCGACGGCCGGCGGAACGGCGTCCTTCGGCGGTTCGCTGTCCTTGTACTCCACGGTGCGGACGGTGCCGCCGCCGTACCAGGGGAAGCCGAAGTTCTGCCCCATTTTGGTGGCGCGGTTCAGTTCGCCCGGCGGCTGGTCGTCGCCCATGCCGTCCACCTGGTTGTCGGTGAACCACAGATCGCCGTTCGCCGGGTTGAAGTCCAGCCCGACCGAGTTGCGGATGCCGCGGGCGTAGACCTCTCGGTTCTTGCCCTCGCGGTCCATGCGGACGATGCCGCCGATGCCCACCTCGCCGTACAGCTTCAGCTTTTCGGGCGCCGGCACGTTGTAGGGCTGGCCGAGCGTGATGTAGAGCTTGTTGTCCGGGCCGATGCGGCAGACGCGCGCCCCGTGGTTGAAGGATTCCTCCTCCTGCGGGATCAGCTTGTCGGCGACCACGCCGACCGCGACGTCCGGGCTTTCATAGAAGAACTCGGCCGCCGGGAAGACCAGCACGCGGTTGTGCTCCGCGATGTAGAGGAATCCGTCCTTGCTGAAGCACGGCCCGTTCGGAACCTTGAAGTCGATGGAGGGCGCGAAACGTTTCACCTCGTCCGCCACGCGGGCCTTGGCGCGGTCGGTGACCGCCCAGACGTCGGCCTTGCGCGTGCCGACGAAGACGACGCCGACGTTCGGGCCGACCGCCATGTGGCGGGCGTCGGGGACGATGGCGTACAGGTCGATCTTGAAGCCCGGCGGAAGCTTGATCTGCTTCAGGTTCTCGCGGATCGCCGCCGCGCGCGGGCCGCTCTGGTCCACCGTCTGGATGCGCAGCGAGGCGCCGGTGGTCTTGAAATCCTGAAGCTTGTCGAGGTTTCCGGTCGAAGGAGTGCCCGATTGCGCGAAGGCCGCGGAACTCAACGCCCCCGCCCCGCAACCCAGGGCCACGCTCATGGCCGTTGCGCACAGCAGGGACGAGATACGATGCTTCACCGTCATTCCGATTTCCTCCCGTCTTCGTTCGTTGGTCGCCCGGTGTATTTTTGCCCGTGTATTTTTGCCCGTGTGTTTTTTGACCGCGTGTTTCTTGTCCTGGTGATGGCGCATCGGGCATGGCACGCGGCCGGCCCTGAGATCGGCCGGCCAATCAACGCGTGGTGCTCTGGCAAAGGGTTCGATGCGCGTCGCGCGTCATTGCATCGTTTTCAACAATAGTGACGCAACGCCCTGTGTCGACACAATACCACCGACGCCCAGGAGCGCTGCGTCAAGAGGCGAGCCGGCACGGCGAAGACACCGCTTATTTGCGCCATGTCTTGTTCCGCAAGGGCTGCTTTTTGAACGGGCGGGCGCAACCGAAGGCCCGGCCCTGTGTTGGGTCCTGTGTTGGAAACCCCGAATGCTGAGAAGTCTTGTCCCGATGAAGGCAACCATGACGTTTCCGTCACGGATGGCCGCCCTGCTTGCCCTGACGCCGCTCCTCGCGCTCTGGCCCGGTCCGGGAATGGCGACCCATGCGCCCGCCCATGAACACGGCATGCCGGACCTGAGCGCCCTTGCCTTGCGCACCGATCCGCAGGTCCACGGGCAGGGGCGGATCATCAAGGGCCTGTACTACATCGCGGAACCCGGAGGGCCGAACGAGCTGGTCGCCTTCTTCAACGCCTGCGACCGCAGGCTGGAGAGCCATCCGTTCCTGATCTTCGACTTCGGCGCGCAACGCTATTACTTCGACGCCGACCGCGACGGCCGGATCGACGAAACGGGATTGCAGGACGGCGGCGTCGATCCAGTGTCCTTCGCCCAGCGGGAAGCGGGCTGGGCGAGCTACTGCTACGGCGAGACCGCCGGATAAGGGGGCTGCGCCGCGCCGACAACCAGGGCGGCCGACCACCGGAGCGAAGGCCGCATCCTGGCGCTGACCGCGCTGGCCGTGCGCGCTTTTGATCCCTCCTACCGGCTCCGTCCCACCTTCTGGCGGGCCATGCGGTCGGCGACGGCGGCGGTAGGGCGGCGTTCGCTGTCGGCGCGGGTGAAGATTTCCGTCAGCGTGTCGGCGATCCGCTCGATCTGCTGGACGACGCGGGGGTGGTCGTAGCCGGCGCGCTCGTAATAGACGTCGATCACGCCGCCGGCGTTGATGACGTAGTCCGGGGCGTAGAGGATGCCGCGGTCGAACAGCGTCTGGCCGTGCCGCGCCTCGGCCAGCTGGTTGTTGGCGGCCCCGGCGATGACCGGGCAGGTCAGGCGCGCGATGCTGGCGTCGTTCAGCACGGCACCCATGGCGCAGGGCGCGAACACGTCCACGTCGAGGTCGAAAATCTCGTTCACGCCGACCGGGGTGGCGCCGACGCTGTCGGCCACGCGGCGCACCTGTTCCTCGTTGATGTCGGTGATCCACAGCCGCGCCCCGGCCGCGCCGAGGTAGCGGGCGAGGTGCCCGCCGACGCTGCCCACGCCCTGGATCGCCACGGTCAGCCCCTCCAGATCGGTGCGGTGCAGGCGGTGGCGCACGGCGGCCTGCAAGCCGACGAACACGCCGTAGGCGGTGGAGGGCGACGGGTCGCCGCTGCGCGTGCCGCCGTCCTCCGTCGCCTTCTCGACGACGCCGGAGACGTGGGCGGTTTCCCGCGCCATGGTCTTGATGTCCGGCACGCCGGTGCCGGAATCCTCGGCGACGATGTAACGTCCGCCCAGCCGTTCGACGTTGCGCCCCATGGCTCGCAGCAGGGCCTCGCTCTTGTCCGTGCGCGGGTTGCCGATGATCACGGACTTGCCGCCGCCCAGCGGCAGCCCGGCCAGCGCCGATTTGTAGGTCATGCCGCGCGACAGGCGCAGCACGTCGCGCAGGGCCTCCTCGTCGTTCGCGTAGGGCCACATGCGGCAGCCGCCCAGCGACGGGCCCAGCGTCGTGTCGTGCACGGCGATGATGGCGCGCAGGCCGGACTCCGCGTCGGAGCAGAACACCACTTGTTCGTGGTCGTCGAATTCGGGATGGTCGAACAGATGCACGGCGTCCTCCGTATCGGCATTTCTTGTCAGCATTCTTTTTGGCCGAAAACGCTGGATTGCCGCGCCGCACACAAAAGCGCGAGCGTCGGTGTTGCGCGCAAGAACTCCTGCGCGCCGGGCATGCGCCAGCGTTTTCGGTTGTCCTTGGCCTCTGCTTCCGGTCTTTTGCATAACGGGGAAGCGGTGGGCCTGTTTTCTTCCTAAGAAGCTAGATGCGATTGAAAATGCTGGCAAGGCGGAGCGTTTCGCCGCATCAAAAAAGCAAGGACGTGAGCGGTTCGGCCGGTGCGGAATTGAGAAAGTGTCGCGCGGCCACACGCGCAAGATAATTTCCGATCCGCGGGCGGAGGACGGGCGCGGAGGACGGGCTGGCCGGGGAGGGGAACGGGGGCATGAAACAGGCGGTCACGCGGCGGGGCATGCCGCCCCGCCGGCGCCGCTTCGCGCTTAGAGCTCTTCTTCGTCGCCGAAGCCGGCGTCGTCCCAGTTGGCTTCCTCCGGGACCTGCTCGGCGACCTGATTCACGGCGTCCTGGGCCATGGCCTCACCACCGGAGAACATGCTGGACAGCGCGCTGCCGATCAGCATACCGCCCGCCACGCCTGCGGCGGTCTGCATGGCGCCCGCCATGAAGCCGCCGCCCGGGCGCTGGTTGTGCGGGTTCGCGTAGGCCGCCACGCGCGGGTCACCATAGGCCGGGGTCTGCTGCTGGCCGCCCCAGGGCGAGTTGGCCGCGCGCTGCGGCGCCGGAGCCGGGCGGGAGGAGCCGCCGCCGAACAGGCCGCCGAAGATGCCGCCGCTGCTCGCCGGGCGCTCGCGGAGCTGCTGCTCCAGTTCCTCGTTGCGGGCATGGGAGGCGGCAAGCGCCTGCTCCAGCATCACGATGGCCTGGGCCATCAGGTAGGGGGCCGCCGGCTGGCGGGCGATGGTGTCGCGGATGTGGGCTTCGGCCTGGGGGTCGCGCGGTCCGGATTGGGACTCGGCCTGACGCAGCTTGGCGAACAGGTCGTCAATAATCTGGCGTTCGGTCTGGTCCATGGCTGTGCTCTTGCTCGTTTTGATTGAGGATGGTGCAGGCGCGCGGGAGCACGGCGCGGGAAGGGCACCGTGCTCGGCCTGCGGGCTCAGAGGGAGATTTGGGAGAGTGGAAGCTTGGGTATCTCGGGTCCATGGGGGCGTCGGTCCCTCCAAGTGCGATCACGCCCGTCGGCGCAAGAGCAGGTGAAGAGATCCGACATCGCGACCACGTCTAAGTCGCCAGAGGGGCCCGGATCCAAGTGAGCGACATTTGGAGGTGCCGGGGAATGGTGTCAAGAGGGGTAGGGGTCCGAAAACGCAGCTCCAGGGGAACATTTTTCAACCCGGTGCCGCGTTCCGGCTTGGGGCAGCCCCGCCCCCGGAGGGAGCGGGGCTGCCCGGTGGGGGACAACGTTCACCGTCCGCCGATATGCTCCTTCAGCAGCGCGTTCACCTTGCCGGCGGCCTCCATCTGCACCATGTGGCCGGCGTTCGGGATGACCTCCGCGCGGGCGCTGGGGCCGAGTGCTGAGGCGTGCGCGGCGGGGATGATGCGGTCCTGCTCGCCCCACACCACCAGCGTGGGCTTGCCGGCGGCGGCCACCGCCTCGTGCAGGACGCCGGCCTGGGTTCCGCCCTCGAACAGCGCCGCGGACAGCGCCCGCAGCGCGCCGTCCACCCCGTCCAGCCGCTTGTACTTCAGAAGGTCCTCGGTCATCTGGCGGCTGACGAGGCCGGTGTCGGCGAACAGGTTCTCCAGCACGGGCTTCAGGTCGCGCCGCCCTGTGGCCGCGATGAAGCCCTGGATGTAGGCGTGGTTGATCTCCCGCCCCAGGCCGGCCGAGGAAATCAGGGAGAGGGAGGCCACGCGGTCCGGCGCGTCGAGCGCCGTCTGCATGGACACCGCCCCGCCCATGGAATGGCCGACCAGATGGGCCTGCCCGATGCCCACCGTATCCATGAAGCCGCGCAGGGCCGCCGACAGGCCGGCCAGCGTCGGGTCGGCCACGGCCTTGGTGGACTGGCCGTGGCCCGGCAGGTCCAGCGCGTAGACCGTGGCGCCCTCGGCGAGCGCATCGATGGTGAACAGCCAGTTGTCGAGATCGCCGCCGAAGCCGTGGACCAGCAGCACCGTCGGCCCGC
>JAEZPL010000137.1 GCA_023413605.1 Pseudomonadota bacterium | reverse complement strand
CCCTTGAAGTTCGTCCGGGTCCAGACCTTGATCGCGCCGAGTCCCAGCGGCAAACCCTCGATCGTGACCGCCTCTGTGCCAACGTCGGGTGAGACAGCCACCTCCTGAAATGATCGGTAGAGGGCGCTGTTGAGGACCCGATGAGCATGAAGCTTCCGTCGCGAGCCGCCGCCTCCCTTTCGCCTCCGGACCCGGAGTTCAGCGACCGGCCGCAACGCCGGACGTTCAGCATCGCCGACAAGCTGCGCATCCTGGAAGAGATCGACCGCGCCCGCCCCGGTGATGTTGGCGCCATCCTGCGTCGCGAAGGGCTGTACTCGTCCAATGTCGGACGGTGGCGCCGGCAGCGCGATGCCGGCATGCTGCGCGGACTGGCTCCGGCCAAGCCCGGCCCGAAGAGCCCGCCGGCCAATCCGCTGAAAAGCGACGTGGAGCGCCTGGAGCGGGAGAACGCGCGCCTGTGTGACCGCCTCACGCGCGCCGAGGCGGTCATCGAACTCCAAAAAAAATTTCCGGCCTTATGTAGCAACCGCCACCCGCTAAATCTCCCGTCCTGACACGCGTGCTCGTACCATTCCTCCGGTTGACCGATCAGAAAGGGTGCCGACATGGCCGAACCACACGTCGTCAGCGCCTTGCGCGACAAGCGGGCCGAGATTTCCGGGGTGATCGAGGACATGGAGCGGTGGATCGCCCAGCACCGGGCCGATCTGGTGCATGTGGACGCCGTGCTGCGGCTCTACGTGCCGGACCTGGGGCCGGAAAGCATCGCGCCGAAGGTCGTCCGGAAGCGCAACGACTGGTTCCGCGCCGGTGAACTCTCCCGGATGGTGCTGGACATCCTGCGGATCGCTCCGGTGCCGCTCACCACGCGGGACATTTCCGGTCAGGTCATGGAGCGGCGCGGTTTGGACGCCGGCGACAACCGCACGGTCAAGCTGGTCATGAAGCTGGTCAACAACGCGGTCACCCGGCACGCCGCCGAGCTGGTGGACAAGGTCGTCGAGGGCAAGGCGGTGACGTGGCGGATACGGCCCTGATCAAGCCGCCCGGCGGCTGCGGTGCCAGTAGCCGCAGAAGTCCACGGAGGGGCCGTTCTTCGTCACCAGCGACACCACACGGCGGAACTGCTCCCCGTTGCTCTCGCGGCGATGATCCTCGCGGAACGCCGCTTCCTTGGCGTAGCGCTCCAGGTAGACGCCCGAAATGTGATGGTGATGGCCGAACTCGCCACGGCGCATGCGCGAGAAGAAGGACTCCGCCCCGTTGGTGCAGGCGCCGTTCAGGCTGTAGGCGTCCTGGTGGTTGATGCGCTTGGTGACGAAGCGGGCGTGCAGGGGGTTCCAGGCGCCGGCCTCGTCAGCGTGGACGGTGGTGGCGCGGTCCACGCGGGCCTTGATGAAGTCCAGCGAGTCCTCTTCCGACTTGAACACGGCGGTCAGGGTGCGCCTGCCTCGCGCACGCACGGCGACCACCACCTGTTCCTTGCCGGTCCGGTTTTCGGCCAGGCGGCGGTCCTTGCGGTCCTTCTTCTCGTTCTCCGGCCGGATGGTGCCGCCGACATGGCAGCCGTCCACCTCCACCACCCGGCCCTCGCCGCCGATCTCCACGCCCTTGGTCTCGTCCGCCATGGCTTCGCGGATCTTCTGCGCCAGGACGAAGGCGGTTTTGTACTGGACGCCCAGGTCGCGGGACAACGCCAGGGCGCTCTTGCCCTTCACCTCGTTGACGAAGATGACGACGGCGGCGAGGTACATGACCAGCGGCAGCTTGAGGAAGGCGAACAGGGTGCCGCTGGTCAGCGAGAAGTCCCGGCTGCACGCCTTGCAGCGCCAACGGGGCGCGCCGTTGGGCCGGCGGCAATCATAAACAGCCTCGCACCCACACTTGGGGCACACGGGGCGCCCTTCGGTGTCCGGCCAGCGGATCATGGCGAAGCACTCCTCCGCCTCGGCCTGGGTCATCCGCAGCACCTGCGGCAGGGAGATGGTGCGGGCGCGGGCGCACAGGAGGAAATGCTGGTGGCGGGTGCGGCGGGGCATGAGACACCTTCACGAAATGACGTGAAGAAATCATCGCACAATACAGTAATGGAAAGCGGCTTATGTTAGAGAGGCAGCATGCGCAGGCAACATGCCAATGTCAAATGAGCGGTGGGCTCCAACTACAGACCGCAAATCTTTCTGAGAAAATGGCAAACGTCAAACGGCGGCCAGGAGCTATTCCTAACAAGTCGCCGGCGCTAGACTCCATCATGGTCCTATGGAATCCTGATCCTTGATCGCCCCTAAAAAGGCGACTGCCCGGATGGTCCAGATCCGGGCAGTCTACGGATGGAGCGATATCCGCGCTGTGTGAGCCTCGCGGATACTGAGGCGCGCCCCATCCGATCCGGAACCGGGGCTCTCTTAGTCAGTATGGCTCCGCTATCGAAATGCGGAGAACAAGATGTTGTCTAAAGAAGCGTTTCGTTTCTTCTTACTTCTTTTCTCTATTGTCGTGGCAACAAACGCCGAACATCTTTACACTCTGTATTTCGATGATATTGGTAGTCGATGTGCAGATCCCTCGTCAAACCCGGCAACTGGGTATGCGGTATCCGAACTTCTGACAAAATATCACCAGACGAACCAGTGCGCTCCAAGTTTGATGGAATCATTCATGATCGTTGGAGACATTGGAATAGTCACGGTTTCGCTTATAGGCCTACTATGGCTATGGACGAAGCAGAGAGCCGCTTGAATCCTGTCTTTTTGCCGAGCCAGCCTCCAAAGGTTGGCCGCTGGTTCGGCGCCAAAGTAAAGACAAATCACGGTGAATTCAAATAGCGCCACCATTTAAGCCCTGCGCAGATGCTGCTATTTAAAGCAGTGGTGGTTCCGCATTCTAGTGGAACGATCACCGATACCACAACCGAGAAGAAGACAAAGCCGATGCCTGTTGGAGCCATTCGCAGTGGTGATAGCCATTCGTTAAGCAAAATTTTCATGACAGAACCTCAATTATATGGTTTTGGCGGTTGCTACATAAGGCCGAAAATTTCCGACGTGCTGGGACTTCCGCTGCCCTCGCCGGACCTCGGCCAGAAGCTGCCGGTTGGCAGCGGCCCGGCCGCTTTCCGGCCGCCCACGCCACGCGTAGTACCCACTGGCGGACACCCCGAGTACCGTACACATGAGCCGGACGGGGAACTCATCCCGGTGGTCCTCGACGAAACGGAACCACATCTCGGCGCTTCCGAGAGGATGCTGATGGCCTTTTGTAAAATGTCGCGTTCCTGCCGGGCGCGCTCGAGTTCGCGCCGTAGCCGCGCGATCTCCGCCGCCTGCTCGTCCGGCGTGGCCGGCGTGGCGGCGCCGGGCACGGCTGGAGCGCCAGACCGCGAGCGCGGCGGCTGGCCTTGGGCCGCCCGGCGCCAATTCCGCAGCACGGATGGCTGAAGGCCCAACTCCCGCGCCACATGCTCCAGGGGACGGCCACTGCCGTCAAGCAGGGCAACGGCCTCACGCTTGAACTCGTCCGTGAAGGACCGTCTCATCGTCGTCATCAGACACCTTCCCGCTCCCATGGGAGCTTAACAAGGGTGTCCACCGAACCAGGGCAAGATCACGTCGGGCATGGTTGGCATAACGGGCGAGTCCTTGGCGGCTGGACGCCCGCGGGCGCTGTCAGACACCCCCGACCAGGCAGGGGTGCATGGATGCTGCGCCAGGATAGTGACGGGCTTGAGCGGCGGCAAGCGGGGCCGATTCCAACGTTTTGCCATGGAGGCGCGGCTGGGAAGAATACGGTCGTGCTGCCATACCGGCATCGCATTTGACCTTCAGGCATGGTCCGGGTCAGGGTGGGCTTGCGCGGTTCCGTCGCGCTTGAGGAAGGGCCGCCCGACGTCATGACCAGCGCCGACAAGACGATCTCCGCGACCACGTCCGCCGCAGCGTCCGGGCGGGCCGGCATTGCCTGGATGCTGATCACCACGCTGCTGTTCGTCACGCAGGACGCGGTGATGCGGGTGCTGGTTCAGACTTACCCGATCGTCGAGGTCGCCTGGGCGCGTTTTGCCGTGCACATGGTCCTGGCGTTCATCGTCGTCGCGGCGCGATCCCCGCGGTACATGGTGTCGCGCCGGCCGGGGGTGCAACTTCTGCGGTCCGGGATGCTGGGCGTGCTGACCTTGCTGGCCGCGCTGTCCTACAAGACGCTGCCTTTCGTCGATGTGGCGGCCATTGCCAACGTGGCGCCGGTGCTCATCACGGTGCTGTCGGTGCCGATCCTGAAGGAGACGGTGGGCTGGAGACGGTGGCTGGGCGTGTTCGGCGGGTTCCTCGGCGCGATGCTGATCATCGGGCCGGCCAGCCTCGTGTTCCAGTGGGCGATCCTGCTGCCGCTCTGCGCGGCGCTGTCAAACGCGCTCTATCAGATTGTCACGCGCATCCTGCGCAGCAGCGATCCGACGGTGACGACCTTCTTCTACACCAGCATCGCCGGGACGGTGATGTGCTCGCTGGCGCTTCCCTGGAACTGGGTGACGCCGGACGCGATCGGACTGGCGCTGATGGTGCTGTTGGGCTCCATCGGTGCGTGCAGCCATTTCTGCCTGATCCGCGCCTACACCGCGGCGGACGCCGCGACGGTGGCTCCCTTCGGCTATACGACGCTGGTTTGGGCGGTGCTGTATGGTCTGCTGGTGTTCGGCGAGGTGCCCAGCGCCTCCACCCTGGCCGGCGGCGTGGTGATCGTCGGAAGCGGGCTGTACATCTTCCATCGGGAGCAGGTGCGAGCGCGGAAGGAGGCGTAGGCCGCTGCGCAACAGACGTACACCCCGGCCAAAGCTGCCGGGGTTCTATGCTGGACGGGCGTACATAGGACGTTCAGGTATCCGAAATATCACGGGTCGTACGCGTCAAATTGTAACATGCTTCGCGTACGGTGCAGCCGTCGGGGAACGGCCGACACCGTGCGTACCTTTCGTCCCACAGCAACGAGTACAGCAATGAACGGATTGCCCGAGCAGACGTGGCGCTGCCGCGTTGCCGATCTTCTCAGCGATCCCGTGGGTCAGGCTGTGCTTCGGCGTGACGGCCTGACCCACGACCAGGTTCTGGCTCAGCTTGCCCCCATCGCCGAGCACCTGCACCACTCCAATCCCTCCCAAAGCTCCTCAACGGGGTTTCGTTCCGAAGCCGCCTGACCTGTGAATTTGAAGAATGGCCAATGTGAAAAGGGCCGCCCGTGGGGATCGGGAGGCCCTTTTTGCGTGCGCGGTCGTTCGGCGCGGTTGGGGGAGGGCGGTCAGCCCATTTCGAACTTGATGCCCTGGGCCAGCGGCAGCGCGTTGGAGTAGTTCACCGTGGCGGTCTGGCGGCGCATGTAGGCCTTCCAGGAGTCGGAGCCGGACTCGCGCCCGCCGCCGGTTTCCTTCTCGCCGCCGAAGGCGCCGCCGATTTCCGCACCCGACGGGCCGATGTTGACGTTGGCGATGCCGCAGTCGCTGCCGGCCGCGGACAGGAAGGTCTCCGCCTCGCGGATGTCGGTGGTGAAGATGCAGGAGGACAGGCCCTGCGGCACCGCGTTCTGCAGGGCGATGGCCTCCTCCAGCGTCTCGTAGGACAGGACGTAGAGAATCGGGGCGAAGGTCTCGTGCCGGACGATGTCGGTCTGGGTCGGCATCTCCACGATGGCCGGCTTCACGTACCAGGCCTCGGGGAACTTGTCGGCCAGGGTGCGCTCACCGCCGGTCACCACGCCGCCGTCGGCCTTAGCCTGCTCCAGCGCGCGCTGCATGGCCTCGAACGCGCCCTTGTCGTTCAGCGGGCCGACCAGCACGCCGGATTCCAGCGGGTTGCCGACCGGGACGGAGGCGTAGGCGGCCTTCAGGCGCGGCAGCAGGGCGTCGCGCACGTCCTTGTGCACGATCAGGCGGCGCAGCGTGGTGCAGCGCTGACCGCAGGTGCCCACCGCGGCGAACAGGATGGCGCGCACGGCCATGTCCAGATCCGCCGACGGGGCGACGATCATGGCGTTGTTGCCGCCCAGTTCCAGGATCGGACGGCCGAAGCGCTCCGCCACCTTCACGGCGACCTCACGGCCCATGCGGGTGGAGCCGGTGGCCGAGACGATGGGAACCAACGGGCTGGCGACCAGAGCCTCGCCCACGTCGCGGCCGCCGTTGACGACCTGCAGTAGGTCGGCCGGGGCGTCACCGAAGCGGGCCACGGCGCGTTCGAAGATGCGCTGGCAGGCGAGCGCCGTCAGCGGGGTCTTCTCCGACGGCTTCCAGATCACCGGGTCGCCGCAGACCAGCGCCAGGGCGGCGTTCCACGACCAGACCGCAACCGGGAAGTTGAAGGCGGAGATGACGGCGCAGGGGCCCATCGGGTGCCAGGTCTCGCGCATGGTGTGGCCCGGGCGCTCCGACGCGATGGTCAGGCCGTAGAGCTGGCGGGAGAGGCCGACCGCGAAGTCGCAGATGTCGATCATCTCCTGCACTTCGCCCAGGCCTTCCTGGTGGATCTTGCCCATCTCCAGCGTGACGAGGCGGCCGAGGTCGTCCTTGGCGGCGCGCAGTTCCTCGCCCAGCAGGCGGATCAGTTCGCCGCGGCGCGGGGCCGGGACGGTGCGCCACGCCTCGAAGGCGCGCTGGGCGCGCGCGGCGACGTCGGGGATCGCCGAGGCCGGGGTGACCGGAGCGACGCCCAGCGGGGCGCCGTCGATGGGCGAGCGGACGGCGAGGCCGGCTCCGTCAGCGGGAAGCTCCAGGCCGAGGCGGGAGAGAAGGTCGCGGTGCTGCATGGGTGGTTTCCTCAAAGAAGACTCAGCGCGGCCGGCCGGCGGCGCGGATTTCGGACAGAGTCCGGCTCGGCGTCAGGGCCTCGGGGTCGAGTTTGATATGGAGAATGGCGGGCAAACCGGAAGCGCGGGCGCGCTGGAAAGCGGGGGCGAAGTCCTCGGTCCGCTCCACCGTCTCGCCATGGCCGCCATAGGCTCGGGCGAGCGCGGCGAAGTCGGGGTTGCGGAGCGCGGTGGCGGAAACGCGGCCGGGATACTCCCGCTCCTGGTGCATGCGGATCGTGCCGTACATGCCGTTGTCGACGACCACCACGATGACGTTGGCGCCTTCCTGCACGGCGGTGCCGAACTCCAGGCCGGTCATCTGGAAGCAGCCGTCGCCGGCGAAGCACAGCACGTCGCGTTCCGGATGCATCACCTTGGCGGCGATGGCCGCCGGCAGGCCATAGCCCATGGAGCCGCAGACTGGCGCCGCCTGCGTGCCGAAGCGGCGGAAGCGCCAGAAGCGGTGGACCCAGGTGGCGTAGTTGCCGGCCCCGTTGGTGAAGACGGCGTTGTCCGGCAGGGCGTCGCGCAGCCAAGACATGATGCTGCCCATCTGCACCGCGCCGGGTCCAGTGGCCGGCGGCTCGCTCCAGGCCTGATAGGCGGCGTGCGCGGCCTCGGCTCGGCCGGCCCAGGCAGGGGAGGTGGGCGGGGCGAGGTCGGCGACAGCCTCAAGGAAGGTGCCCGGCGTGGCGACGATGGCGAGGTCGGGGCGATAGACGCGGCCCAGTTCCTCGGCACCCGGATGGACATGGACCAGCGTCTTGCCGGTTTCCGGAATGCCCAGCAGGTCATAGCTCTGCGACGGCACCTCGGAGAAGCGTCCGCCGAGCAGCAGGATCAGATCGGCGTCCTTCACCAGTGCGACGAGCTTCGGGTTGATGCCGAGGCCGATGTCCCCGGCGTAATTCGGGTGCATGTGGTCGAACAGCATCTGCCGGCGGAAGGTGACGGCGACCGGCAGGGCAAATTTTTCGGAGAAGGCGCGCAGGTTCGCGACCGCATCCTCCGACCAGCGGGAGCCGCCGGCGATCACCAGCGGGCGCTCGGCCTTGGCGAGCAGCTTTTCCAGTTCCGCGATCTGGGCGGTGGTGGGGCCGCCCGTCACCGGCTCCGCCGCGCGGGCGGGGGCGACGTCGGCCGTCTCGACCAGCATGTCCTCCGGCAGGACCAGGACGACCGGGCCGGGGCGGCCGGCCATGGCGGTGTGGAAGGCGCGGCTGATCATCTCCGGTACGCGGTCGGCGCTGTCGATCTCCGCCACCCACTTGGCCATGCCGCCGAACATGCGGGTATAGTCCACCTCCTGGAAGGCATCGCGGCCGCGCATGCCGCGCTCGATCTGGCCGATGAAGAGGATCATCGGCGAGGAATCCTGCTGGGCCACATGCACGCCGGGCGAGGCGTTGGTGGCGCCGGGGCCGCGCGTGACGAAGCATATGCCGGGGCGGCCGGTCAGCTTGCCTTCGGCCTCCGCCATCATGGCGGCGCCGCTTTCGTGGCGGGCGTTGATGGTGCGGATGGAACTGTCGTGCAGCGCGTCGAGCACGGCGAGGTAGCTTTCGCCCGGCACGCAGAACACGCGCTCGACGCCCTGCGCCTCCAGCGCCTCGACGATCAACTGACCTCCGGTCTTCATGGCGGGCTTGTTCCTCTTGTGCGGGCGTATCGCGGTGGTTTGCGGATTCACCACGAAGGCACAAAGGACACAAAGAACGTCACAAAGGCGGTGCCTTGCGATGTGCGGGCCAATGTGCGGATCGCGCGCCGCGCACGGGCCCCTTTGTGCCTTGGTGTCTTGGTGGTGAAAAATCCTCCTCACTCTGGCCACCTGCCGCCGAGCGCGCAACCGACTTTCTTTCCCCGGGTCATGAGGTATAGTCATGACCATGGGCCTGCAACGACGCCTTCTTCCCTCCATGAGCGCGCTTTCGGCGTTCGAGGCCGCGGCACGCACCGGCAGCTTCACGTCCGCCGCGCAGGAGCTTGCCCTGACCCAGGGTGCGATCAGCCGACAGATCAAGGCGTTGGAGGAGCAGATCCGCACGCCGCTGTTCGTGCGGCGCGACCAGCGCGTGACGCTGACGCCGGCCGGCGAATCCTACGCCGTGGAGGTGCGGGAGGCGCTGCACCGCGTTGGTGCCGCGACGCTGCGGGTCATGACCGCGCCGCAGGGTGGCGTGCTGAAGCTAGCGGTGCTGCCGACCTTCGGCACGCGCTGGCTGGTGCCGCGTCTTCCGGCTTTCCAGAAGACGCACCCGCAGGTCATCATTCATTTCACGACGAAGATGGAGCCGTTCGATTTCCGGGCGCAGGATCTGGACGCCGCCATTCATTTCGGCACTCCCGACTGGCCGGGCGCCGTCTGCGAGCGGCTGATGGAGGAGGACGTGCTGCCGCTCTGCGCGCCGTCCTTTCTGGCGGCCAACCCGATCCGCGAACCGGCCGACCTTGTGGCGCTGCCGCTGCTGCACACCACGTCCCGCCCGGAAGCCTGGAAGGACTGGTTCGCCGCCCAGGGCATCGAACGGCATGAAGGGGCGGGGATGTTCTTCGAGCAGTTCTCGACCACCGCCCAGGCGGCCATCACCGGGCTGGGGGTGGCCCTGCTGCCGACACTGCTGGTCCAGGCGGAGTTGCAGGGCGGCGGCCTCGTTCCGGCGATCGACCGGCCGTACCGGAACCCGGACAAGGCCTATCACCTCGTGCACCCGGTGCCGCGGGCGCATCACCCGCCGCTGGTCGCCTTCCGCGAATGGCTGTTAAGGGAATGTTCGGCTGATTCCGAGGCGAAGCCGTTTCGTTGAAAGCGGTTCACCATAAAAACACGAAGGCACAAAGATTTTCACGAAGGGCGTCCGCTCCGAACAGCGCGGATCGCCCGTACCATCACCCCTTTGTGACGTTCTTTGTGTCCTTTGTGACTTCGCGGTGAGAACCTTTCCCGAGGTCGCGCTGCCGTCCGCCAGCCGACACCTCACCGCTCGAACTTCGTCGCCATGATGATGGACGAGGTGGTGCGCTCGATGCCGTCGATGGCGCCGATGCGGTCGATCAGGGCGTCCATGCCCTCCATGGTCTCGGTGCGGATGACGGCGATCAGGTCGTGGGCGCCGCTGATGGCGTGCAGGGCGCGCACCTCCGGAATGCGCTTCAGTTTCTGAACCACGGCGGCGGTGAGTTTCGGCGACACGCTGATGGACACATGCGCGCGGATCAGTCGGCGCGCGAACTCGCTGGACAGGCGCACCGTGTAGCCGGCGATCACCCCCTGGTTCTCCAGCCGCTGGATGCGGCTTTGCACCGTGCTGCGCGACACGCGGAGGCGCCGGGCCAATGCTGCCGTGGGTTCCCGCGCGTTGTCGTGAAGGGCGTCGAGCAGGCGTTGGTCGAGGTCGTCCATCAGAGTGCCGGTCTGTTCGTCATTTTGCCGAAACGTTAACAGCAGATTGGCGCTTCGCGCACTGCACATCGACAGGCCGTTCGATCAAGCTTGCGACATAAGGACACACCAATGCGATGAGGGGGCGAGGCGATGCGCGACATTCTCCTGCTGGGCGGCGGCAAGATCGGCGAGACGATCTGCGACCTGCTGAAGGGGACCGGGGATTACCGGGTGACCGTGGCCGACCGGTCGGAACAGGCGCTGGAGTGGCTGCCCGACCACCCGCGGGTGGAAAAGCGCGTGGTGGACGCGACGGACCCGACGGCGCTGAACGCGGCCATGCAGGGTAAATTCGCGGTGCTGAGCGCGCTTCCCTATCACCTGACCGTCGGCGTGGCGGAGGCGGCGCGGGCGACCGGCACGCATTACCTGGACCTGACGGAGGACGTCGCCAGCACCCGCCGGGTGAAGGACCTGGCGGAGGACGCGCCTTGCGCCTTCATCCCGCAGTGCGGGCTGGCGCCGGGCTTCATCTCCATCGTCGCCTACGACGTGGCGTCGCGGTTCGAGACGCTGGACACCGTGCGCATGCGCGTCGGCGCCTTGCCGAAGTACCCGTCGAACGCCCTGAACTACAACCTGACCTGGAGCACCGAGGGTGTCATCAACGAATATCTGGAGCCCTGCGAGGCCATCGTCGAAGGCCGGCTGATCACCGTTCCGCCGCTGGAGGAGCGCGAGGAATTCTCGCTGGACGGCATCCTCTACGAGGCATTCAACACCTCCGGCGGGCTCGGCACGCTGTGCGAGACGCTGGCCGGCAAGGTGCGGTCGCTGAACTACCGCTCCGTCCGCTATCCGGGGCACCGCGACATCATGAAGGCGCTGCTGCACGACCTGCGGCTGGGCAGCCGGCGGGAGTTGCTGAAGGACATCCTGGAGCACTCCATCCCAGCGACCATGCAGGATGTCGTGCTGATCTTCGTAACGGTGACCGGCACGAAGCGCGGCCGGCTGTTGCAGGAGACCTACGCCAACAAGATCTACGGTCGCGAGATCGACGGCAAGTTCTACAACGGCATCCAGATCACTACCGCGTCCGGCATCTGCGCCGTGCTGGACCTGCTGGCGGACGGCAAACTGCCCCAGCGCGGTTTCGTGAAGCAGGAGGAGGTGCGTTACGCCGACTTCATCGCGAACCGGTTCGGTTGCAATTATGCCGTAGCGGATTTGGCGCCGCAGTCCATCAGCCGCGCGGCGTAAGGGTTCTTTGCCCCACCCTAACCCTCCCCCGCTTCGCGGGTCCCTCCCTCCCCCGCGAAGCGGGAGGGTGGGGGCAAACGTCGCCATATGCCGCACGCATCACCGCCCGCGCGCCAGTTCCAGCACGGCGTCGGTCTCGGGCAGGGGCGGGCGTTCGCGGTCGGCGCCGCGGCGGCTCTTGTAGGTGCGGAAGGCGATGGTCATCCAGGTGGCGTGAAAGAGCAGCCCGCACAGAAGCACGATCTGCCCCGGCATGGGGCCGATGGTCGCGCGGGCGAACAACTCGTCCAGGGAGGACAGCGGCGTCGGGTGGATCATCAGCTTGCCGAGATAGGCCACCACCTGGATCAGGAAAATCCAACCGTAATTGCGCCGCAGCCGCCGGCCCACGGCTTCCCAGTAGGTGATGTGCAGGTGGGGGGAGCGATAGTCCTGGAACAGCGTCTCGTTCCACCCATTCTCGAACGTCATGCCCTGGCCGCGCAGGATCGGGCCGAAGAAATACAGTTCCAGCACATGGGCGCGGATGCGCCAGAAGTCGAAGAAGCGGTAGCGCCGCGCCTCGATGTAGAGGA
>JAEZPL010000139.1 GCA_023413605.1 Pseudomonadota bacterium | reverse complement strand
TGCGGGCGGGGCCCCCCCCCCGCCCCGGGGGGGGAGGGTTAGGGTGGGGGCAACACCCTCACCGCTGATCGAGCTTCACCTCGATCCGCCGATTCCGCGCCAGCGCTTCGTCGCTGGTGCCCGGGTCGAGCGGCTGGTACTCGCTGAAGCCGGCGGCGGCCAGCCGTTCCGGCGGAATGCCCTGGTCGATCAGGTACTTCACCACCGAGATGGCGCGCGCCGCCGACAGCTCCCAGTTTGATGCGAATTGCAGGCGGACCGGGCGGTTGTCGGTGTGGCCGTCCACGCGCAGCACCCAGTTGATGTCCGGCGGGATCTGCCTGCCGATCTCGATCAGCGTGCGGGCCAGCTCGGCCAGCCGCAGCTTGCCGGCTTCCTCCAGCGTCGCGGAGCCGGACGGGAACAGAAGCTCCGACTGGAAGACGAAGCGGTCGCCGACGATGCGGACGTCCGGCCGGTTTCCCAGCGTCTCGCGCACGCGGCCG
Organism: Pseudomonadota bacterium; assembly: GCA_023413605.1. Taxonomy (GTDB): domain Bacteria; phylum Pseudomonadota; class Alphaproteobacteria; order Azospirillales; family Azospirillaceae; genus Azospirillum. The sequence continues at coordinate 5,935 of JAEZPL010000139.1, read as the reverse complement.
AAGAATTCCGAGCGGTAGCGGGCGAGGTCCTGCACCTTGGCGGCCAGCGCCTGATTGAGGCGGGAGCCGAGTTCGGCGATCTGGATTTTCTGTTCTTCCGACTTCTTCTCCGACTCATCCAGAACCGCGCCGATCTTGGCGAGCTGCTCGCGGAGCGCGGCGATCTGCTGGTTCAGCACATCGACCTGCTGGCGGGCCTTTCCCGTTTCGCCCTGTTCGCCGGTCAGCGAGGCCATCAGTTCGTTGATGCGGATGTCGCGCTGCTCAATGTCCTTCTGCGCGAGCATCGTCTTCTCGTCGGCGCTGGCGAGACGCGCTTCAAGTGCCTTGGAGCGGTCGCGCTCGCTGCCCAACTGGGCCAGCAGGGCCTGCCGCTGCTCGTCCGACAGGCGCAGGTTCGCGGCGGCCTCGGCCAGTTCGCGTTCCAGCATCTGCCGGGCGTCGCGCAGGGCCTTCAGGTCGGCTTGCAGGCTCGCGGCCTCGCGCAGCTTCAGCTCGATGGTCTCCTTGTCGGCCCGGACGGTGCGCTGCAACTCCTCCGCGGCGCGGGTCGCCTTGTCGAGGTCGCCTTGCAGGGAGCCGATGCGGGTCGTCATGTCGTCCCGCGCGGCGACGGAGCCCTGAAGCTCGGCGGAAAGCTGGGCGACGTTGATGCGCAGGTCGGCGTTCGCATCGCGCTCCAGCGCCAGCAGATCGTTCAGTTCGGCGACCTTGCGGTTCAGGCTGGTGAGCTGCTCGTCCCGGCCGGTCAGCGCCGTCGCCATGTAGAACTGCGCGACGACGAAGACCATCAGCAGGAAGATGACCACCATGACGAGGGACGACAGCGCGTCCACCCATCCGGGCCATGCGCTGGCGTCACGATGGCCGTTGCGGCGGCTGATGCTGGCCATGGAGACGTGTTCCTTCCCGTTAAACTCCCTCTCCCCTCTGGGGAGAGGAAAACGGCGCGTTCACCGCTGCTCCGACTCCTCCGCCAGGGCGGCGATGGTACGGGCGAGCAGCTTGATCTCGCTGCGGATTTCCTGCACGGCCTGGCCCCGGCCGCTGGACGACTCCTCGACCAGACGGGCGAGGTAGATGTCCATGTTGCGGAGATGCTGACGCGACGACTCGTCCAGCCCGCCGATGGCGGCGTCGGACAGGCGGTCGAGCAGGCCCTTCATCTCCAACTGGCTCTCGCCGAGACGGAGGAGGAGTTGCTGTTCGGCGCGCATCTGGTCGGTCAGGGTGCTCAGCCGCTCGGTCAGGGCCATCAGGTTGGCGTTCGCCGACCGGCGCCCCTCCTCGGCGGTGGCGACGGTGCGCTGGAGCGAGTCCAGGTTCTCCGCCGTCTGTTCGAGAAGCGCCGTCAGATAGGCCGGCACCGACTGATCTCCGGTCTCCAGCCCGCCGCCGGCTCCGCTGGACAGGCGGGTGGCGCCGGACAGCCAGTCCTCCACGTCCTGGAAGAAGCGGTTGTGCGCCTGACTGGCCTGAAGCTCCAGGAATCCCAGCACCAGCGACCCGGCCAGACCGAACAGCGAGGAACTGAAGGCCGTGCCCATGCCGGTCAGCGGCGCTTCCAGCCCTTGCTGGAGGTTGGTGAACATGCTGCCCACGTCGCCGCCCTGCACCGACAGCCCGCCGATGACGGAACCGACCGACTGCACCGTGTGCAGCAGGCCCCAAAAGGTGCCGAGCAGGCCGAGGAAGATCAGCAGCCCGATCAGGTAGCGCGACAGCTCCCGCGATTCGTCCAGGCGCGAGGCGATGCCGTCGAGCAGGGAGCGCATGGACAGCGCCGACAGGGTCAGCCGCCCGCGCCGTTCGCCCAGCATGCGGGCCATGGGGGCGAGCAGCACCGGCTCCGGCCCGCCACCGACGGCGGGGCCGCCGGCCTGGAAATGCTCCAGCCACGCGACCTCGGGCCGAAGCATCAGCACTTGCCGGAAAATGAACAGGATGCCGGCCAGCAGCGTGCCGAGGATCAGCCCGTTCAACGCAGGATTGTTCATGAAGGCCGAGCGCAACGCCGGGAACAGCAGGGCGGCAACGCTCCCCACGACCACCAGGAAGAGGATCATCCGTGTCAGGAAGCGCTCCGGGCGCGTCATCGGCGAAGGTTCCTCCAGTGTTCGGTACGGGGCGATGGCGGCCATAAGCACACTCGTCCAGGGGGAGGTCAGGTGGCGGATCGCGTCATTGGTTGATGAACTCCAGGTCGATCCGGTCGGGCGGACCGCCGCCGGACTCGATGCCCAGCGCCCGGATGTCGACGCGCGTGCTGGCGATCCCCGCCGCTCCCAGCCGTTCGCGCACGGACAGCGCGCGGGCCAGCGACAGCTGACGCGCCTCCCGCACCGTTTCCGGCGTGCCGCTGGCAAAGGATCGCAATTGCAACCGCAGCAACTCGTTGGACCGCATCCGCTCCGCGATGTCGGCCAGCGTCTTTTCGGCCGAATCCGGAAGATTGGTCGCCGTGTGGTCGAAGACGACGCTCAGCGGGGCCATTTTCGGCGCCGTGGCGGCCGGCGGCGGATTCGGGGGCAGGGCGGCGGTCTGCGTCTTCGGCTGAGGCGGGGGCGCCGATGGGGACGCCGGAGCCTTGGCTTGGGACGACGGGGCAGGCTCGGCTGCCGGGGGGGGCGGCGTCTTCGTTGCCGACTTCACGGGCGGCGCGCCTTCCGGCGATGGCGGCGGGGCCGGAGTCGTGCCGACCGAAATCTGTGGCAGGTCCGGCGCGGTCAGGACGGTGGGCGTCTTGAAGCGCGGCGGCGCGGCCGGCGCCCTGGGCGCGTTGACGTCCGGTCGCGGCGGAATGGCCAGGGGCTTCGCGTTCTCCAGCGTCAGCTTCGGCGCGTCCGCCACGTTGATCGGGGCATCGAACCGTGTGGGCTGCGACGACGTCAGGGCGGTGCCGTTGATCTCCGCCGCGGCGGGCGCCACGGTGCACAGGGCGATGGCCGCCGCGGAGACGGTGGCGGAAAGGACGCGCATCATTGCCGTCCGCCCCGTGGGCGCATTCGGAGAACGGCTCATGCGTCCGAGAATTCCCATAGTGACCAGCGCAGAGTTTCCAATTACACGGAAAAGCGTTGGTACCATAGCCCTTCGATTGGCGTAGCGACAACGCCCATTGGGCCGCGCCGCGGGTTTCCCCACCAAAGCGCGGCCGTAATACCCCTTTGGACGCAGGGGCTTATGGCTTTATGCCCCGGTCGTGCCGGCGGCGGGGCGCACCTTGCGCTCGGCCGCACCGCGCAGGATCTTGGCGATCGACAGATGCAGGTGGGCGTTGGCCGCCAGGATGGAGCCGCCGAACACCGGGTTCCGGCCGCCGCCGATCTCACCGACGAAACCGCCGGCTTCCGTGACCAGAAGCTGACCGGCCGCCGCGTCCCACGGAGCCAGACCACGTTCCCAATAGCCGTCGTAGCGGCCGGCCGCAACATAGGCGAGGTCGAGCGACGCGGCGCCGAAGCGGCGGATGCCCGCGACCTCCTTCATAAGGGACTCGGCCTCGTTCAGGAAGCCGGCGTGGTCGCCGCGGCCCTTGAACGGGATGCCGGTGGCAAGCAGCGCGTCGGCCATGTTGCGGCGTTCCGACACGCGCAGGCGCTGGTGGTTCAGGAAGGCGCCCTGGCCCTTCTCGGCCCAGAACATCTGGTCGTGGACGGGTTCGTACACCACGCCGGCGACGATCTCGCCGTTCTTCTCCGCCGCGATGGAGATGGCCCAGTGCGGCAGGCCGTGCAGGAAGTTGGTGGTGCCGTCCAGCGGATCGACGATCCAGCGCGCGGTCGGGTCGCTGCCCTTGCTGCTGCCCGTTTCCTCCATCAGGAAGCCGAAGTCGGGGCGGGCCTTCTGAAGCTCTTCGCGCAGGATGCGCTCCGCCTTGATGTCGGCCTGGGAGACGAAGTCCGCCGGGCCCTTGCGCGACACCTGGAGGTGTTCGACCTCGCCGAAGTCGCGGACAAGGCCGCGGGCTGCCTTTTCGGCGGCGCGGACCATCACGTTGATAAGGGCGGAGCGGGTGGCCATGGGCGTGCTTTATCTCGTGCGAAACCGGAAAAAGAATACACCGGCCCCCGCGTTATGCGAGAGCCGGTGCGCAGAAAAATCTGGACGGTCAGTCCTTGGCGCGCTCGACATACTCGCCGGTCTGGGTGTCGACGACGACGCGGGTGCCCGTGTCGATGTGCGGCGGCACCAGGATCGACACGCCGTTCTCCAGCTTCGCCGGCTTGTAGGAGGAGGAGGCGGTCTGCCCCTTCACCACCGGGTCGGCCTCGACGATCTGCAGGGTGACCTTGCCGGGGATCTCGACGCCGAGCGGCGATCCCTCGAACGACTGCACGGTGACTTCCATGCCGTCCTGCAGGAACACCTTCTGCTCGCCGACGATCTCGCCCGGAATGGCGATCTGCTCGTAGCTTTCCTTGTCCATGAAGGTGTAGTTGTCGCCTTCGGCGAACAGGAAGGTCATCTCGTGCTCGTCCAGGCGGGCGCGCTCGACCGTCTCCTGGGTGCGGAAGCGCTCGATCGACTTCGTGCCGGTGCGCACGTCCTTCATTTCGAGCTGGATGAAGGCTCCCCCCTTGCCGGGCTGGACGATGGCGGTCTTGGTGATGACCCAGAGCTTCCCGTTGTGCTCAAGCACATGGCCGGGACGCATCGTGTTGGCGTTGACCTTCATGACGTACTCGTGATTTCCAAGAGACAGGCGGCGCGGAACCTAGCAGCTTGGCGGGCCTTAGGCAACGCCGGGCGGGTGCAAATTCGGCCTTATGCGCCTTCTTTGTGCGACGATACCCCTCCGAAACAGGCGGGCGGGGTGTTTCGGCACTGCCCGCCGACGCCAAGATTGTCCGTTTTCCTAGCCCGCCGCCGTCTGGTAAGCAGCGTCATCCCTTCGCATCCGGACACCGCACATGCCCGCCGTTCCGCCCCCCTGGCACCCCGAAAGCTTCGCCCGCCGCCGCCCCAATCTGGCGGTGCGGGGGCGCGTGCTGGGCGCGCTGCGCCGCTTCTTCGAGGACAACGCCTTCGTCGAGGTGGACACGCCGGCCCTTCAGGTCTCGCCGGGGATGGAGCCGCACCTCCAGGCCTTCGCGACCGACCTCCAGGGGCCGCATCCGGACGACCGCCGCCGGCTGTACCTGCACACCAGCCCCGAATTCGCGATGAAGAAGCTGCTGGTGGCCGGGGTGCCGCGGCTCTACCAGATCGCGCACGTCTACCGGAACGGGGAGCGGTCGGGGACCCATTCGCCGGAATTCTCCATGCTCGCATGGTATCGGGCGGGGGAGGGCTACCGGACGCTGATCCAGGATTGCGAGGATCTGGTGCGGGCGGCGGCCGTGGCGGCGGGGCGGAACGTCTTCCAGTTTCGCGGCATGGCGTGCGACCCGTTCAAGCCTTGGCGCGTGCTGACCGTCCAGGACGCTTTCCTGGACTATGCGGGCATCGACCTGCTGGCGACCTTCGACGGCAGCCACGATCCAGACCCGGCGGCCCTGGCGGCGGAGGCGGATCGCATCGGCGTGCAGCCGCACGCGGGCGACCGGTGGGAGGACATCGTCTTCCGGATCATGTTCGACCGCATCGAACCGCATCTGGGCGAGGGCGTGCCCTGCGTGCTGACCGACTATCCCGTCTGCATGGCCGCCCTGTCCCGCCCCAAGCCGGAGGATCCGCGGCTGGCGGAGCGGTTCGAGCTGTACGCCTGCGGCCTGGAACTCGCCAACGCCTTCGGCGAACTGACCGACGCGGCCGCCCAGCGCGCCCGTTTCGCGGCCGACATGGACCTGAAGCAGCGCCTCTACGGCGAACGTTTCCCGGTGGACGAGGATTTCCTCGCCGCGCTGGAGCACGGCATGCCCGAAAGCAGCGGCATCGCGCTGGGCTTCGACCGGCTGGTCATGCTGTGCAGCGGGGCGGAGCGCATCGACGA
>JAEZPL010000035.1 GCA_023413605.1 Pseudomonadota bacterium | reverse complement strand
ACACTTCGTCCTTGAGCTTCTTCCGCAGCGCCAGGGCGTCGGCGTCCTTGCCGTTGCCCTTGTCGGCCCCGGTGAAAGCCCGGCTGTTCTTGACCAGCACGGAGGTGGACGGGGCGCCGGCGGCCGTTTCCTTGGCCCAGACCGGCGGGTTGTCCCACGGTGTCGGAACGGTCGTGTCCTTGGCGCCGGTCCACTTCGAATCCAGCAGCAGGCCGGCGATGGAACGGTCGTGGACAACGGTCCCGATCAGTGACCCGATGACCGCGTTGGCCAGCACGTTGACCGCCAGGTCTTCCTTATTCAAGGCGGTGCCGACCAGCGGCGGCATGACCACGCCTTCGATCGGGCCGGTCTTCAGGAAGCGGCAGGCGGCGTCCACCGCCATGGTCGGATCGGAGTTGTAGGCGACGGAGATCCTGCCGGAGGCGATGGCGGCCGGGACGCCCTTGTCAGGATTGCAGATGACCGTCTTGAACAACTCCACGACCTTTTGCGGCCGGTCGTCCGCCCAGGTGAACAGACGAACCATCTCGATGGGAGTTTCGGTCACCGGTTGGTCGCGGTCCAGGACCTTGTGGCAGCTCTCGCAGGTGTCCTTGTAGATCACTTCGCCGGCGGAGGCCTTGACGATGTCGACCTTGCCGGCGATCGCGTCCGGCCAGACGGGCGAGCGAAGCTCGCGCACCAACTCTTCCATCCAGATCAGGTTCTTCGCCCGGATGGTGGAGTTGTAATAGTACTGGTCCTTGCTCGGCGGGGCCTTCAGCGCCGCCTTGCCGAAGACGCCCAGGACCTCGCCGCCGTTGCGGGCAAGCGCCTTTACGCGCGTACCGTTGGGCACGGCGCCGTTCCACTGGGCCTTCGATTGCTTCGAGGCGTCCCACAGGTAGGGGAAGCTGACCGGGGCGTTCGGGTGGACGCTGTTCGACGGAATCTTCAGGTCGATGGCGCCGACCCGGTTGAAGATCATCTGGAATGCGTCGGTGCGCATCGGTCCCCAGGGCGTCGCCGGGGTGCTGTCGGCCACGAAGGTGGCGAACTCCTTGTGGAAGGCGGCCAGCTTTCGGTGCAGGTCCAGTTGCTTCGCCTGGCTCGCGTAAGGGCCGAGCACGCGCCGGGCGAACACGCCGAAGGCGACACTGTCCTTCACGGTGCCTCCGACCGCCGCCGAAATGCCGCTGATCAGGCCGTGCAGGTCGCCGGTGGTGGCCGCGCCGTCGATGCGCATGGTCTTGTCACCGACGCGCCAGTCACCGGTGTGACAGGCCGCACAGGTCAGGCCGATCCAACTCTGGCCGCCCTTGGTGTCGGTGTCCTTGATGAAGCCGACGGGCAGGACGCCGTCGCTCCAGTCGCTTTTCGTCGCCGGAAGATAGCCGTAGCGGGTCAGGCCCTTGTGGAAATAGCTCTGGTCCATCGGCGTGGTCACCGACGGGTCTGGCAGGGCCATGAACCAGTCGTAGGGCATGATCTGGGAGCCCTGCGTGGTGCTGTAGTACCACTGGCGCTCCTTGTCGGTCCAATTCTGGTCCAGGTACCAGTAATCGCCGATTTTTTGCGGCTGGCTGACGTGCACGGGGCGCTGCGGCTCGGGCGCCTGTTCTGCGCAGGCGCCGAGCAGCATGGTCCCTGCGGCGAGGGAGGTTAGCAGGCGGGCTTTCATCCTGATCGCTCCTGAAGGATGTTCGGCGGGCTTGCCGGAAGATCCTCGGAGGCTAAATGTGATAACAACCAATGCGCTCTATTTTTGGACAAAAATTCTCCAAAATAGGTAGCTTGTCGGAAGCGCAACCCATGAAGGTTGCAAAAATTACAAACAAGCGCATGCAAATAGATGCTGCGTCGTGCGCAACCATGCCGACACACGGCCGAGTCGTATGCGACTCGGCCGTGTCGGTTGGTGGTCAGCCACGCCGCAGGTCGAGGGTCATCGGGAACTGCGGGTTGCGCTCCTCCGCCGGGACCGGCATTGGGCCGGGTGTGTGGCCGAAGGGGAAGAAGCGGGCGAGGCGCCGGCCTTCCGCCTCGTTGGCGTTGACCGGGAAGGTCTCGTAATTCCGCCCGCCCGGATGCATGACGTGATAGGTGCAGCCGCCGATGGACCGCCCCGCCCACAGGTCCAGGATGTCGAAGACCAGCGGCGTGTGCACCGGGATGGTCGGGTGCAGGCAGGAGGGCGGCTGCCACGCGCGGTACCGCTCGCCGGCCACGAACTCGCCGTCCATGCCCGTGGGGATCAGCGGCACGCGCCGGCCGTTGCAGGTAATGGCGTAGCGCGCGTCGGTCAGGCCGGTGACACGCACCTGCACCCGCTCCACCGAACTGTCGACATAGCGCACGGTGCCGCCGCCGCCCGGCTCCTCGCCCAGCACGTGCCAGGGCTCCAGCGCCATGCGCAGTTCCAAGGTGATGCCGCGCTGGCTGACATGGCCATAGACCGGGAAGCGGAAGTTCATGTGCGGGTCGAGCCACCGCTCATCGAAGGGGAAGCCGTGGTCGCGCAGGTCGGCGATCACATCGGCCAGATCCTGCTGCACGAAATGCGGCAGCATGAAGCGGTCGTGCAGGTCGTTGCCCCAGCGCACCAGCTTGCCCCGGTAGGGCGCCTTCCAGAATCGGACGACCAACGCGCGCAGCAGAAGCTGCTGCGTCAGGCTCATCTCCGCGTGCGGCGGCATCTCGAAGGCGCGGAACTCCACCAGCCCCAGCCGACCGGTCGAACTGTCGGGTGAATAGAGCTTGTCGATGCAGAACTCCGCCCGGTGGGTGTTGCCCTGCACGTCGGTCAGCAGGTTGCGCAGCACGCGGTCCACCAGCCACGGCGGGCAGTTGCCCTCCGCCGCGGCCTTGTCGATCTGGGTGAAAGCGATGTCCAGCTCGTAGAGCGTGTCGTCGCGCGCTTCGTCGATGCGGGGGGCCTGGCTGGTCGGGCCGATGAACAGCCCGGAGAAGGCGTAGGACAGCGACGGATGGTTCTGCCAGAAGGTGATCAGGCTGCGCAGCAGATCCGGCCGGCGCAGGAAGGGGCTGTCGGCCGCCGTGGCTCCGCCCATCACCACATGGTTGCCGCCGCCGGTGCCGCAATGGCGCCCGTCGATCATGAACTTCTCGGCCCCCAGGCGGGACTGCCGCGCGTCCTCGTACAGATCCTGGGTGTTGCGCACCAGCTCGTCCCAGCCGTGGGCGGGATGGATGTTCACCTCGATCACGCCGGGGTCCGGCGTCACGGCCAGCGAGTTCAGGCGCGGGTCCTTCGGCGGCTGGTAGCCTTCGATGACGACCGGCATGTCGAGTTCGACGGCGGTCGCCTCGATCTCCGCCAGCATCGCCAGATAGTCTTCCAGCGTGTTCATCGGCGGCATGAACAGGTGCAGGCGGCCGTTGCGCGCCTCGCAGGTCAGCGCGGTGCGGACAATCCACCAGGCGGACTTGCCTTCCTCCGGCAGTTCGGTGCGGACCTCCGCCATGGCGCGCTGGAGCTGGGCGCGGCGCCGGCCGCCGTGGACACCGCCATGAACGCCGCGGTCGGAATCCTCCGCCTCTCCGGCCCCGGCCAGCGCGCGCTGGCGCAACGGCACGGCGTGCGGGGGCAGAGGCGCCCGCTCCTCGAACGGATCCACGTCCCAGGCGTAGGGATAGTCCTGCGGCGCCACCCAGGGCAGGGAACCGAGCGGCAGGCGGTAACCGACCGGGCTGTCGCCGGGGACCAGCAGCAGCTTTTCCTGGCGCAGCGGCCACGCGCTGGACAGCCAGACCGGCCCCTGCTGGGTCATGCGGCGGTTGATCGGCATGGCGAAGCCGACGGGCGTGTTCAGCCCGCGTGTGAAGACGCGGGACAGCCGCTCCCGCTCCTCCTTGTCCTCCAGCTTGCTGTTCAGCGGATCGACGTTGACGGGCAGCAGCGCTTCCCGGCGCAGGTAGTGCCACGGGTCCTCGTATGCGGCCAGAACGAAGTCCGGGTCGATGCCCAGGCGCTTCGCGAGCGTGGTCAGGAACAGCCCGGCTTCCTGCGTGGTGTGGCCATAGTCCGTGTCCTCGCGCGCCAGCAGGTCGGCGTTGGCCCACAGGGCCTGCCCGTCGCGGCGCCAGTAGACGGTCATGGCCCAGCGCGGCAGCGATTCGCCGGGATACCACTTGCCCTGGCCGAAATGCAGCAGGCCACCCGGCGCGAAGCGCTCCATCAGGCGGTGCACAAGGTCGGCGGCCAGCTTGCGCTTGCGGGGACCCAGCGCGGCGGTGTTCCACTCCGCCCCGTCCATGTCGTCGATGGAGACGAACGTCGGCTCGCCGCCCATGGTCAGGCGGACGTCGCCGGCCTGAAGCTCTTCGTCGATGCGGTGGCCCAGCGCCTCGATTTCCGCCCACTGCTTGGGCGTGTAGGGCTTGGTGACGCGCGGCGCCTCGTAGATGCGGGTGACGGACATCTCGTGCCCGAACTCCACCTCGCACTCGTCGATGAGGCCGGAGATGGGAGCGGCGGAGGAGGCGTCCGGCGTGCAGGCCAGCGGGATGAGACCCTCGCCGG
>JAEZPL010000015.1 GCA_023413605.1 Pseudomonadota bacterium | reverse complement strand
CGTGTCCATCATGCCCGGCATGGAGGCGCGGGCGCCGGAACGCACCGAGACCAGAAGCGGGTTGGCCGGATCGCCGAAGGTGGCGTCCATCGCCTGTTCAAGGCGCTGCACCGCGGCTTCCACCTGGGCCTTCAGTTCCGGCGGATAGTTGCGGCCGTTGGCGTAGAAATAGGTGCAGACCTCGGTGGTGATGGTAAAGCCCGGAGGCACCGGAAGTCCGAGGTTGGCCATTTCGGCCAGATTGGCACCCTTGCCGCCCAGCAGATTCTTCATGTCCGCCCGACCTTCGGTGGCACCGGCCCCGAAGCTGTAGACCCACTTGCTCTCGCCCTGGCTGGCCATCGTGAAATCCTCGTTCACTTCAATGGTCGTCCGGCCGTCAGCCGCGCGCGTCGCCGTGGGACACGTGTCCATCTGGTATGACCGCGCAACCGCACCCGATAGCGCCCTTCTATCTCCCCGCCGAAGGAGAACACAAGACGATCCGTTGCATAGCGTGAACGCGGCGGTGCGTATCCGTTTTCTGTCACATGAATTCCGAAGGGTCACCCCGGATGGGTCGGACGGCCCGTTTTCGTTGGGCGGCATTGGGCGGATTGGGCACGAATGCGGTCCTGCACAATGGCAAGTTTGGGTAAATTTTTGTTTGTGTTCAGAGGGTTGCTCCAATTTGTCTGTAGACGAATTTTGTGCGGGAAGCGGAGCGGCGGGCACAGGACGTTTGCCGGCGAATCCATGCATATCGTCCAACCGTCCCTCATCGCCCGGCGGCAGAGTCCAGGACGGGGCCAGCGATGCGTTGTGGCGGCGCAGACGGGCGCGGGCCTCGCGGATCAGGCTGGCGTATTCCCAGTACACGCGGAGTCGGAAGGCTCGGTGCTCCATCCAGGCGGCCCGGATCGTGGAGCGATGCAGGCCGATTTTCGCGCCGGCCTCGGCGGGCGAATAGCCGGCGGCGATCAGGCGGGCGACACTGGCCCAGGTCTCGTCGGGATAGGGCGAGCGCGGGACGAGGCGGTTTTCCTGGTTTTCGGGGGCCGGCGGGCCGGGCAGCGCGTCGGGGCCTTCGACGGGCGCGCGGCCGTCCCGGCCGGGATGAAGCAGCGAACTGGCGAGACAGGCCGGGTCGCCGCGCGCCCAGGTGTCCGCCAGGATATGACTGGCGAAGCCGAGCGCCGCCAGCCCCTGCGTGCGGTCGCGGGGCGTGCAGCGCTTGCCACGGCGGAACCCCAGGGCGACGGTGATGGCGCGGCCCCTTTCAGCGGAAGGGAAGATCGGGGGCGAACTCGTCCTGCCAGTCGAGGGGGACCGAATCCGGCAGGTCCATTTCCGGCACCGCCTCGGCCCGGTCGATCAGGTCGGGGCCGGGCGGATCGGCGGCCTTGTCGAGCGCCGGCAGCGTGGACAGCCCCAGCCGGTCGGCCAACCAACGGATCGTCTTCATGTCGCCCTTGGCGACGGCCTGTTCGATCTGCGCGGTGACCACATGGGCGAGCGAGCGCAGGCGGGCCGACGCCTCGCGCCGCAGGCAGGCGCGTTCCCAGTCCACCCGCTCGCGGAAGGCCGGGGAGATGTAATAGGCGCGCCACAGCGTGTTGCGGTGGCAGCCCATGGCGCGGGCCACCTGCATCATCGGCCAGCCCGCGGCCATGCGGTGCGCCGCCATCGCCCAGTCGGCGTCGGAGTAGCGCGAGCCGGGAACGAGCTGGCCGTTGGGCGGGATCGGGGGTTCGGCGAGTTCGACGGGGAGGGCCTGTGGGTGGTGGGGCATGCGGGGACGTCCTTGCCGGGATGGGTTTATGTTTATTTTCCTATCATGGGGGCGAGAAAAATGGCAAGGACTCGCGGGAAAGAAGCGGAACACGGATGGGCCGGGGGCGCCCCCGCCCGGCCCGCGAAACATCGAAAAGGAATTCCTTCACTCCGGCACAAGCCGCCGGTACAGATGCCACGTGCCGTGCCCCAGCACCGGCATGACGATGGCGAGGCCGACGAAGGCCGGGATGGAGCCGAGAATCAGGCCCCCGGCGACGATCAGCCCCCAGATCGCCATCGGCTCCGGATTGCGCAGCGTGGCGCGGACGGAGGTGCGGATCGCCGTCGCCACGCCGACGTGCCGGTCGAGCAGCAAGGGGAAGCTGACCACGCTGATCGCCAGCACCAGCACGGCGAACAGAAAGCCGACGCCGAGGCCCAGCACGATCATCGACCAGCCCGCCCGCGTCGTGAACAGCGCGTCGATGAAGGCGCCGAAACCGGCCGGCGCCATCGGCGCGAGAGTCGCCATGTAGATGAGTTGCGCCGCCACCAGCCACAGCAGGAAGACGGCCGTCAGGATCATCCCCATCACCAGGACCGCCCCGAAGGACGGCGAGCGCGCCACGGCGAAGGCGTCCGCCCAGGAGACGGTTTCCCCCCGCTCCCGCCGCCGGCTCATCTCATACAGGCCGACCGCCGCGAAGGGGCCGATCAGCGCGAAACCGGAGGCGAGCGGGAACAGCAGGTGGATCATGTCGCCGTTGAACACCGCCTGCGCCAGCACGAGGCCGACCACGGGGTAGATCAGGCACAGGAAGAAGACGTCGGTGCGGTAGGCCGCGAAATCCTGGAGCCCTTTCGTCAGGGCGTCGCGCAGGTCGTTCATCCGGATCCGGCGGACCGTCGGTTCCAGGGCGTCATGGTCTTCCCCGGTCGGGGAGACGGCGTGCGTCGCCTCGGCCACCGTGTGGGACCAGAATTTGAAGGTGGATGCTCCCCACTCAGCAGGGTTTCGGATGGTCATGTCCGTTCCTCCCGAACCGTTCGTTCGAGGGTGCGCGAGCTTGCCCGTATCCGGTCGCTGCTTGCGGCCATCGGCCACGGAACACGCCGCGACCCGCCATGGGAACAGATCATACGCCGACGAATGTTCGGCAGTTTAGCAATTTGGAGGAGGTGTTGGCGCATCTCCCCTCTCCCGCCCCCGGCGGGAGAGGGAGGGGCCCGCGCAGCGGGAGGGTGAGGGCAAGGTTTCTTGTAAAGACCTTGCCCTCACCCTCCCACGCCATGGGCGTGGGTCCCTCCCACTCCCATCGGGGATGGGAGAGGGGATTGATCGCAGTTCGGTCGTCAGCCCTCGATCCGGGAGAAGTCGGCCACGGCGTTCAGCGTGGCGCGGATCTGGCTGAGCAGGCGCAGGCGGTTGGCGCGGAGATCGGCCTGTTCGGCGTTCACCGTCACCTTGTCGAAGAAGGCGTCCACCGGGCCGCGCAGGCGGGCGAGCGCCGCCATGGTGCCGGTGAAATCCTCCTTGGCGAGCAGCGGCTTGGCGGTCTCGGCGGCGTCGGTCAGGGCGCCGTAGAGATCCTTTTCCTCCGCGAGCGTCAGCAGGGCCGGATCGACCGGCTGGTCGTAGGCCTTGCCGTCCTTCTTCTCCTCGATGCGGACGATGTTGCTGGCGCGCTTGTAGGCGGCCAGCAGGTTCGCGCCCTCGTCGGAACCGACGAACTCCTGCAACGCCTTCACGCGGGCGAGCAGGCGCACGAGGTCGTCCTCCTTGGTGTTGTTGGGGCCACCGAGAGCGAACACGGCGTCGATCAGGTCGTGACGCACGCCCTGGTCGCGCAGCGTGACCTTCAGGCGGTCGGCGAAGAAGGCCATCAGGTCGGCCGACACGCCCTCCGCGGCGGCGAGGCCGCCGACGCTGTAGGCCCCGTGGGCGGCCTTGAACACCTGCGTCAGGTTCAGGCGCAGACCGTTTTCCAGGATCAGGCGGATGATGCCCAGCGCGGCGCGGCGCAGCGCGTAGGGGTCCTTGGAGCCCGTGGGCTTCTCGTCGATGGCGAAGAAGCCGACCAGCGTGTCCAGCTTGTCGGCCAGCGCAACGGCGACGGACACCGGGGCCTTCGGGCACGAATCGGAGGGACCGAGCGGCTTGTAGTGCTCGGCGATGGCCTCGGCGACCACCGGGTTCTCTCCCTCGCCCAGCGCGTAGTAGCGGCCCATGATGCCCTGGACCTCGGGGAACTCGCCGCCCACCTCGGTCACGAGATCCGCCTTGGACAGCAGGGCGGCGCGGGTCGCGGCGTCCACGTCGGCGCCGATGGCGCGGGCGATCTCCGCCGCCAGCACCTGCACGCGGGTGACCTTCTCGGCCACCGTGCCGAGCTTCGCGTGGAAGGTGATCGCGGCGAGCTTGGAAACGCGGTCCTCGAGCTTCGTCTTGCGGTCCTGGTCCCAGAAGAACTTGGCGTCGGACAGGCGGGCGCGCAGCACGCGCTCGTTGCCGGCGACGATGGCCTTGCCCCCGTCCGCCGTCTCGGTGTTGGCGACCACGACGAAGCGCGGCGCCATCGTTCCAGCCTTGTCCAGCAGGGCGAAATACTTCTGGTGCGTGCGCATGGAGGTGATGAGGACCTCCGACGGCACGTCCATGAACTTCTCGTCGATGGTGCCGACCAGCGCCACCGGCCATTCGACGAGGCCGGCGACCTCTTCCAGGAGGCCGTCGTCGGGGGAGAGCGTCAGGCCTTCCTTGGCGGCCAGCGCCTCGGCGTCGGCCTTGATCTTGGCCTTGCGCTCCTCGCGGTCGAGCACGACGCGGGCGGCGCGGAGCTTCTCCTTGTAGTCGGCGAAGCTGTCGACCGTGAAGGCGTCGGGCGCCAGGAAGCGGTGGCCGCGGGTGCTGTTGCCGAACACCAACTTACCCTGGTTGCCGCCGAGGTCGAAGGAGCCTTCCAGCACCGTGCCGCCGAACAGCGCGATGATGGAATGCAGCGGGCGCACCCAGCGCACCGTGCCGGTGCCCCAGCGC
>JAEZPL010000116.1 GCA_023413605.1 Pseudomonadota bacterium | reverse complement strand
GACGCCGCGCAGGCGGACAGGTTCGGCGGCGGCCACGCGCGCAGTCATGGTGACGACGCGCCCGTGGCCAAGGCGAGCTGAAAGCGGCGAATTGAGGAGACGGGCGCCATGGCTTACGGCTTCGCGGCATTGATCGGTTTGGTCTCGCTGGCCTTCGCCATGCTGCTGGCGATGCGGCGGCTGAAGACGGCGGAGGACCGGATCGCCAACGCCGTGGCGCGCAAGCAGGCGCAGTCGGAGCGCATCCGCCGCGCCGCCCGCGCCTCGCTCCTGGAAGCGCGGGAACTGCGCGACACGCGGCGCCGCAGAAACTCCATCGAGCTTGCCTGCGAGGATCTGGAACAGCGCCTGAAAGCCAGCGCCGCGGTGGACCGGCGCCTGTTCGTGCTGGACGACCGGCGCACGCAGGCCGACGTCGGCTGGGTGGTGAAGGTGTCGAACCCGGACTATGCCGCGCGCCTGAACGTCGCCCTCGACAAGGCGGCGCAGGAAAGCTGGAAGCGCGGCCGGCGGTTTCTGGTGTGGGGGCTCGACGAAAAGAAGGCGCGCGAGAAGATGGCCGCGCGCTACCCGGATCAAAAGGGATTCGCCATTCTGTCGATTCAGCAACACCTTGGCTGAACGTCGAAAGGGTTGGGCCTGCCGAAAGGAGATACCCCGCCGGTCGTCATCTGCCGGTCGGACGGTTGCCGTCACCTCTTTTCGCTACCATGTGCCTCGTACTTGCGTCATTCTGAGCAGGACAAGCGGAGGAGCCGTGATGGATCTCGATCTGGTTGTACTCGTCGGTGCGATGGCCGCGGCCCTCGCCGGTCTCGCCGGTGCGCGGCCGGCCATGAAGCCGGTGCGCATCCGCAGCCGGGATCGCCGCCGCCAGCGCTGATTTCCAGCGCTGTTCCGCGACGCCGATCCCCAGACGCCAACCATGAACTGTGCGCCGTTGCGCACGGAATAGTTGTTCACAGGGTTCACTCGGAAACCCGGATCTCAGCGATCCAGATCGCGGATCGCGCGGTTGAGTTCGAATTCCTTGGAGGCGACATAGGCTTCCAGGCCCCCGACGCGCTTTTCGAAGTCGCGAAAGCGTTGTGTCAAGCCGGCCAGCGTCCGGTCGGGCTTGATCGTGACCCCCCGCCAGAAAGCCTCCTCGTCCGGCGTGCTGTAGAGCTGCGGCGGCCGGACCGGCAGCGCCAGCACCGCGATGACGTAGCCGAGGATCATCGGCGGCGCGAAGAAGAACAGGCCCATCACGAAGGCCAGGCGCACCAGCACCGGCCGGATGCCGAAGTAATCGGCGATGCCCGCGCACACGCCGCCGACCACGCCGCGCTGCGGTTCGCGGTAGAGCTTGTGCGGGTTGGGCGAATCGTAAGGAGAATGAGGGGGCGAATGGGGCGGCGAAGAGCGGTCCATTGGAACCTCTCCTGTCAGGTGGGATGGGTCAGTTCGGATTTTTGTTGCGCCAGTTGGGAGCCTCGGTGTCGAGCACCCGTTCCAGCGTCTGGATGCGGCCTTCCAGCCGGTTGGCGATCTCCCACAGTTCGGCCATCAGCCGTTCGTCCTGCGCGGACAGCCCGCGCTGCGAGCGCCACTTGGTGATGTAGTGGAAGATGATCCACAGCGGTGCCACCACGGTCATGAACAGCACCGCCAGCACGAAGCTGAAGCCGGTCATCAAGGGTCAGCCTTTCTTATTGATTGGGGCGTTTTGGGTGTGGCGAAGGCGGGACGGAAAGGGCCGCAGGCCGGGATGCATGCCGGCGAAACCCTGCGGGGGCAAGACACGGGGGCGTGTCCGGCCTCGCCGGCGGGGAGGCTCCGGCCTGCGGCTCGGCTGAAGGATCAGCCTTCCCGGCGGGCGGCCACCCGCGCCTTCAGCGCGGCCAGCTCGTCCTGGACCTTCTTGTCGGCTTCCAGCTCGGCGATTTCTTCCGTCAGCGTCTTGGTGCGGCCCACGTCGTAGGCCTCCACCCGGCCTTCCAGCTCATCGAGGTTGCGCTCCACCTGCTCGAAGCGGGAGAAGGCGTCGTTGATGCGCTCGTCGTGCAGGGAGGAGCGGACGCGGACGCGGTTCACGGCGGTCTTGGTCCGGGCGACCAGGGCCTTCTCGCGGTTCTTCGCGTCGGTCAGCTTGGCCTGGAGGCGGCCGATGTCCTCGTTGGCCTTGGACAGGGCCTCCTCGACCTGGACCATCTGCCGGACCAGCACCTCGGCCTCGTCGGCGGCCTTGGACTTGGCCTTCAGCGCCTCCTTGGCCAGATCCTCGCGGCCGTGGGTCAGGGCGGTCTCGGCCTTGCGGTCCCAGTCGTCGCGTTCCCGGTTCAGGTCGGCGATGCGGCGTTCGACCTCCTTCTTTTCGGCGATGATCTTCACCGTGGAGGAGCGCACCTCGACGAGCGTGTCCTCCATCTCCTGGATGATCAGCCGGATCAGCTTCTCAGGGTCTTCCGCGCGGTCGAGCAGCGAATTGATGTTGGACTGGACGATGTCCGTCAGGCGCGAAAAGATGCTCATGGGGGTTGGTCCCTTGTTCGTTGGTGTTGGTCAGCCGAGGATCGACGCGACCAGAAGGCCGGCGGCGAAGAACACCCAGCTCTCGGTCGGGCGGGTGCTGAGATAGACGCGGACGCGCTCCATCAGGGGGCGGGCCTCGCGGACGTAGCGGCGGTGATAGTCGCTGTAGTGGCTCATACCAGTCTCCTTGCCTTGGTCCTCTGTATCGCAAGGCCCGTGCCAACCCGGCGAAACGCCGAAAATCCTTGCCCTCCCTGGCTTTTCCCGAACGGCCCCACCCTTGGTCGTTGGTTGATTTGGCGATAGAATGACGAAAACCACGAACTGTTCGTTAAAATCGCCATGCCCCCGACACCGCCCCCGCTTCTGGGCGAGTCCCCCGCCTTCCTCGCGGTGCTCGCCCACGTTTCCCGCGTGGCTCCGCTGGAACGCCCGCTTTTGATCATCGGGGAGCGCGGGACCGGCAAGGAACTGATCGCCGCCCGCCTGCACTATCTATCGCGGCGCTGGGACCGGCCCTTCGTGAAGGTGAACTGCGCCGCGCTGCCGGAAACGCTGCTGGATTCCGAACTGTTCGGGCACGAGGCGGGGGCCTTCACCGGGGCGGTGCGGCGGCAGATCGGCCGGATCGAGCAGGCCGACACCGGCACCCTGTTCCTGGACGAGATCGCCACCGCCAGCCCCGCCGTGCAGGAGAAGCTGCTGCGCGCCGTCGAGTATGGGGAGATCGAGCGGGTCGGCGGGCGCACGCAGACCGTGGACGTGCGGGTGATCGGCGCCACCAACGCCGACCTGCCGGCCCTGGCCGAGGCCGGACGCTTCCGCGCCGACCTGCTGGACCGGCTGGCCTTCGACGTGGTGACCCTGCCGCCCCTGCGCGCCCGGCCGGAGGACATCCCCCTGCTGGCGGAGCATTTCGCGTTGGGCATGGTGCGGGAGTTGGAGCGGCCCTTCTTCCCCGGCTTCGCGCCGCGGGCGCTCGACCAGCTTCTGAACCACGGCTGGCCAGGCAACGTGCGCGAGTTGCGCAATGCGGTGGAACGCGCGGTTGCCGCCGCGGATCCGGAGGAGCCTGTGGAGGACATCGTCCTGGACCCCTTCGCCTCGGCCTGGCGCCCCGGCGCCCCGCCGACGCCGTCAGCGGAACCGGAGGAGCCCGGAACCCCGCCACCGCTGGCCGGCGATTTCCAGGATCAGGTCCGGGCTTTCGAATCCGGCCTGCTGAGCGCCGCGCTGGAACGGCACCGCTTCAACCAGCGCCAGACGGCCCAGGCGCTGGGGCTGAGCTACCACCAGCTTCGCGGGCTTCTGAAGAAGCACGGGCTGATCGGCGGCCCGAGTTGATCGGTGGCCTGGGCTGATGAATTACTTCTTTTCCAGCATCAGCGTGCCCTGCTGCTGGAGCCGGTCCTTCACCTTGTTCGCCAGAAGGCCGAGCGCCCAGGGAAGCTGCACCTCCACATTGACGCAGTCGTCCTGCACGTCGATGTAGCCGGTGACGGTCTGGGCAAGGGCCACCACACGGAAGTCCATCCGGTCATCGGTCCAGTGCTCGTCCATGCTGGTCGCCACCGGGGTGAGATAGGAGCGGGCCTGGCCCATCCCCTCCTCCAGGCGTTTTTTCGCCTCGTCCCGGCCCAGCTGGTGGGGAATGGTTACGGTCAGGGGCTTCGACATCGACAAACTCTCCGCAGCGTCAACGCATATTCGACAGGACAACAGTCCCGGTGGCGTTTTCTTCCACCCCCGTCATCCATCTGCAACGGTCCTAAGACAAATCTAATCCTCATCGCGGCCACCCTTTCGTGGTAGGGGGTCTGCGGCGTATAGACGCAATTAGGGATTTCATCAGGGACCGCGACCGCGCCGTGGACAACGATCGACCGGTTGAACTGTTTCCGGGGCCGCGCCCCGTCCAGACCCGCGACGACGGGCCCGCCCTGCGCCCCAAGCTTCCAAAGTTGCCGAAGCAGCCCCCGCGCGCCCCCAAGGAGCCCAAGCCTCCGAAGGCGGCCAAACCGCCGAAACCGCCCAAGCCGCCGCGCAACGGCAGCCGCCGGGCCGCATCCGGCGGCCGGCGGTCGATCCTGCGCACCCTGGTCAACGCGGCTCTGGTCGCCGCCGTCTGGTGCGGCGTGGCGGTCGGCTCGGTGCTGGCGTGGTTCGCGCTGGATCTGCCGGACATCTCCAAGGTCGCGCAGTTCGAACGGCGCGCGTCGGTCACGGTGCTGGCCGCCGACGGGACGGAGTTCGCGCGCTTCGGCGACCTGCACGGCACGACGCTGAGCGTGAAGGATCTGCCGCCCAATCTGGTCAACGCCGTGCTGGCCATCGAGGACCGGCGCTTCTACTACCATTTCGGCATCGACCCCATCGGCCTCGCCCGCGCCCTGTACGTCAACTGGCGGTCGGGGCGGTCGGCGCAGGGTGGTTCCACCATCACCCAGCAGCTGGCCAAGAACCTGTTCCTGACGCCGGAGAAGTCGCTGAAGCGCAAGCTTCAGGAGGCGATGCTGGCCCTGTGGCTGGAGCACCGCTTCACCAAGGACCAGATCCTCACCGCCTACCTGAACCGCGTCTATCTGGGCGCCGGCACCTTCGGCGTGGATGCCGCGGCCCGCACCTATTACGGCAAGCCCGCCACCCAGCTCGACCTTCGGGAATCGGCGACCATCGCCGGCCTGCTGAAGGCGCCGTCGCGCTACGCCCCCAGCTCCAACCCCAACGAGTCGGCGGAGCGCGCGCGGGTCGTGCTGGGCGCCATGGTCGACGCCGGCTTCATCACCCAGCAGGAGATGGAGGTGGCGCGCGCCACCCCACCCTCCGCGCGCCGCAAGCCGGGCGGCGACGGCCGTTACTTCGCCGACTGGGTGACGGATCTGGTGTCGGGCTTCATCGGCCCCGACCACGGCGACGTGGTGGTCCGGACCACGCTGGACCTGAAGCTCCAGCGCGCGGCCGAGCAGCGGCTGGAGGAGATCCTGAGCGGGCCGGGCGTGGCCGCCAACGCGCGGCAGGGCGCGGTGGTCGCCATGACGCCGGACGGCGCGGTGCGCGCCCTGGTCGGCGGCCGGGACTACGACAACAGCGAGTTCAACCGGGCCACCCAGGCGATGCGGCAGCCGGGATCGGCCTTCAAGCCCTTCGTCTATCTGGCGGCGCTGGGGGTCGGCTGGTCGCCCGACAGCCCGGTGGAGGACGCCCCCGTCCGCATCGGCAATTGGAGCCCCGGCAACTATGACGGCAAGTTCCGAGGCACCATCACCATGGCCAACGCGCTGGCCCATTCCTCCAACACCGCGACCGTCCGGATCATCGACCGGGTCGGGGTGGAGCGGGTGCGCAAGGTGGCCGCGGACCTGGGCATCGGGTCGCCGCTGGTCAAGGACCTGTCGCTGGCGCTGGGCACCAGCGAGGTGAACCTGCTGGAGTTGACCCGCGCCTACGCCGGCATCGCCAACCGCGGCGTTCCGGTCTGGCCCTACGCCATCGTCGAGATCCGGGACCGCAACGGCAACGTCCTGTTCCGGCGGCAGGGCGGCGGCTCCGCCCCCGTGGTGGACCCGGTCCACGCGGTGCAGCTGACCCGCATGATGAGCGGCGTCATCGAATACGGCACCGGCCGGTCGGCCAAGCTGGACCGCCCGGCGGCGGCCAAGTCCGGCACCACGCAGGACTACCGGGACGCCTGGTTCGTCGGCTTCACCGCCGATCTGGTGGCGGGGGTGTGGCTGGGCAACGACAACAACGACGACATGAAGAAGGTCACGGGCGGCACGCTGCCGGCCAAGCTGTGGCAGGGCTTCATGATGGACGCCCACGCCGGCAAGCCGCCCCGCCCGCTGCCGGGGCTGGAGGGCGCGCCGGCCTATGTTTCCGCCGGCATCCCCGAGCCCACCCGCGCCCCGCCGGCCCAGCGCGGCGGAGCGCCCGACAGCGTCGCGTCGGGCATCGGGTCGTTGATCGACAAGCTGACCGGCGGGGGCGGCAGCGCGCCGCGGGTGCAGTACGACTACGGCAACCACATGCGGTAATGGCAGGCGCCTTTACCCCAGGCGGCCCAGCACGCCCTTCCCCACCCTAACCCCCATCGCGAAGCAGCCCTGGAGGAGGTAGCCGCCGGTCGGCGCCTCCCAATCCAGCATCTCGCCGGCCACGAAGGTGCCGGGCAAGCGGGTCAGCATCAGGGCGTCGTCGACCTCCGTCAGACGGATGCCGCCGGCCGTGGAGATGGCCCGGTCGATGGGCCGCACGCCGGTCAGGACCATCGAGAGGCCCTTGATCCGCCGGGCCAGCGCCACCGGGTCCGACAGGTCGGAGGCCGGGGCGAATTCCCGCAGCAGGGCGGCGCGCGGGCCGGTCAGGGAAAAGGTTTTCTTCAGGAAGGTGGACAGCGATTCGGAGCCGCGGCGGCGCAGCCGCTTGGCGATCTCCGACTCCGCCATGTCCGGCAGCAGGTCGATGGTCAGGGCGGCCCAGCCCTCGCGCTCGATGGCGTCGCGCAGGGGGGCGCTCAGCGCGTAGACGGCGCCGCCCTCGATGCCGGTCTCGGTGATGACGAACTCGCCCTTCAGCCGCCGGTCGCCGAAGGCCAGCCCGACGCTTTTCACCGGCTGGCCGGCGAAGCGTTCCCGCAGGTGATCGGACCAGGGCGCCTCGAACCCCATGTTGGACGGGCGCAGCGGCGCAACCTCCACGCCGCGCGCGGCCAGAAACTCCGTCCAGGAGCCGTCGGAGCCGGTGCGCGGCCAGCTCGCCCCGCCCAGCGCCAGCACCGTGGCGCGCGGGGCGACGGTCGTCTCCGTCCCGTCTGGGCGGCGGAAGCGCAGCGCACCCTGCTGATCCCAGCCAAGCCAGCGATGGCGCGTGTGCAGGGCGACGCCCAGCCCGTCGAGCCGGCGCAGCCACGCGCGCACCAGGGTGGAGGCCTTCATCTGCACCGGGAAGACGCGCCCGCTGGATCCCACGAAGGTCTCGATCCCCAGCCCTTCCGCCCAGGCCCGCAGGTCGGCCGGCGAGAAGCCGGACAGGAGGTCCGCGAACAGGCCGGCCCGATCCCCGTAGCGGGCGGTGAAGGCCTCCAGCGGTTCGGAATGGGTGAGGTTCAGCCCGCCGCGCCCGGCCAGCAGCAGCTTGCGCGCCGGGGTCGGCATCTGCTCGTAGACCGCGACCGTGTGGCCCGCCGACGCGATGACCTCCGCCGCCATCAGCCCGGCCGGGCCAGCGCCGATGATGGCGACGTCCGGGGCGTTGCCCGTAGCATCGGTGTTGGTGGTGTCGGCGCTGGTGGTGTCGACGCTCATCGGCGGCCCCCGGTGAAACGCCGTGCAACACCATGCAACATGAAACGCGGTGATGTTGCACGGAGCCCGCTACGGCCCCCTCTCCCCCCCGGGGAGAGGGTCGGGGTGAGGGGCGCG
>JAEZPL010000106.1 GCA_023413605.1 Pseudomonadota bacterium | reverse complement strand
AGGGAAATCGGGATGCCCGTCAACGCCCAGACGTCGTTGTAGTTGACCTCCGACGCGAGGACGTAGACCAGCGCCTGGTTGGGGCCGGGCTCCGGCACCGGGACGACGACTTCGGTTTCGGCCTCGGCGGGGTCGCCGTGGTTGGCGGCGCCAGTCTCCAGGTCGCGGACGACGGCCTGGGCAAGCTGCCAGCGGGGCAGGGGCGTGGCGCCGGGGAAGAAGGGGCTGCCGATGGGCAGAACGCCGTCGCGGGACTCGCGGCGCGGGCGCGCGGGCAGGGGCGGGGACTTCTTCTCCAGGAACAGCGCGATGCCCTTCTTGGCGCCGTGCGTTGGGTCAAGGAGGAAGCGCGCGAAGGCGGCGATCTCGGCGGCGGAGCCGGCGTCGAAGCCGTCGCGCAGGCCGATGGCGACGAGGGAAATGATGGTTTCGGCGACGGGGCCGCGGCCGGTGCTGTGGGCCTGGCGGAGGAGGCGTGCGGTTTCGGCGGAGTGTTGCCCCCACCCTCCCGCTTCGCGGGCCCCTCCCTCCCCTGCGAAGCGGGGGAGGGGTAGGGTGGGGGCAAGTGCCGCCTCCCGCGCCATGGTCTTCGCCAGCGTCAGCGCGTCGTCGGCTCCGCGCGCCACCACATCGACAAGGCCGAATTCCAACGCAGTCTCCGCGTCGATCTGCCGGCCGGACAGCAGGATCTCCAGCGCGCGCTCGTACCCCTTGTCCGGATCCTTGCGCATCAGCAGGCGGGGCAGACGCTGCGTGCCGCCATAGCCCGGCGGCAGGAACAGGTTGATCTCCGGCTGGCCCAATCGTGCGCGCGGGTCGGCGACGCGCAGGTGGCAGGCCATGGCCAGTTCGCAGCCGCCGCCCAGCGCCACGCCGCGGATGGCGGCGATCACCGGCTTGTCCATCGTCTCGATGGTGCGGAAGACGGCGTGGGCCTTGGCGGGCAGGGCGCGCGCCTCGCCTTCGTCCTGCACCTCGTCGAGCAACTGGCGGATGTCGGCGCCGGCCACGAAGTTGCGGCCCGTGCCGGTGATGACCACGGCGCGGATGTCCGGCCGGCGGGCGAGGTGGGAGATCGCCGTGTCCAGTTCATCCAGCAGGCGGTCGGACAGGGCGTTGACCGGCGGGTTGTCGATGGTGACGGTCGCCATGCGGACGCCGTCATCGGACAGGCGGTCGTACTGGATGGACAGGAAGCGCTGGCGTTCGATGAGGGTCTGTTCCTCGGCGCGCTGCTGGCCGCGCTTCCAGGCGGCGATGCGCGCGGCGAGGTCGGTCAGGCACTCCGGGTTGCGCAGGGTGGAGGTGTCGCCCAGATCCTCGTCGTTCATCATGGCCGTCAGGAAACGGCGCATGTACTTGCCGGACCGGGTTTCCGGGAAGGCCGGCACGACCAGAATATCCGACGGCACGGCGACCGCGCCCTTTTCCTGGCGGACGAGATCCTTCAGGCGGCGCTCGTCGTCGGCGGTGAGGTCGCGGCCCTTGGCGGGCAGGACGAAGGCGACGGGGGTCAGGCCCTTTTCCCGGTGGGGAGCGCCGACCACGATCACGTTGCCGACCGGGCTGTCGGGGTTGATCTGCTTGTCGCGGAGGATGGCGCCCTCGATCTCCTCCGTTCCCATGCGGTGGCCGGAGACGTTGATCACGTCGTCGGAACGGCCGTGCAGGCTGAAGCTGCCGTCCTCATAGCGCCGCGCGAAGTCGCCCTGGAGGTAGGCCCAGACCGGCCGGCCGTCCGCGTCGCGGAAGCGGCCGAAGTAGGTCTTCACGAAGCGGTCGAAGTCGCCCTTCCAGCCGGGCGTGCCGACGTTCGAAGCGTCGCCCCAGATCGTCCGGGTCAGGTACGGGTAGGGGGCGGTGACGACGATCTCCCCTTTCTCCTCCGGCTCGGCGGGGCGGTAGGCGACGCGGCCGGTGGCGTCGGGCTCGCTCTCGGGAACCCAAACGTCGCCCAGCACCCAGGGCAGCGGGTAGGTGTGGGCGTCGGCGCGCAAGGGCTGGTCGGGGTTGCCGTAAGGGTGGGTCCAGACGATGCCGCCGTGCTCCGTCGCCCAATAACTGTTGATGTATTGCGGCGTCATCACCTGCATGCCGAAGGCCTGCACGGCGGGGCTGGTCGGCTCCGCGCAGAAGGTGGCGACGCGGACCGTGCTGCGGTCGTAGCGCTCCACGTCCGCGCGGTTCTCCGGGTGGGTCATGACCGTCTTCAGGAAGGTCACGCCCGCCTTGAAGATGGTGACCTTGTGCCGCTCGATGATCGAGGCGAAGCGGCCGGCGTTGGGGAAGACGGGCGCACCCTCCGTCACGATGCCGGGGATGCGGGCGGCGAGGCTGGCGGTGATCAGGTAGCTCTGCCCGGTGATCCAGCCGGGGTCGGCGACCACGTAGATCACGTCGCGGCCGGGCAGCGCGTCGAAGCTGACCTTCATGGTGTGGGCGAGGCCGGCGACGTAGCCGCCGTGGACGTGCACCACGCCCTTCGGCTTTCCGGTCGAGCCCGAGGTGTAGATGATGAACAGCGGGTATTCCGCGTCCACCGGCACGCAGGGCACCGCCCTGGCGACGGCGGCGTAGAGCGCGCGGTCGTCGAGCGCGCGGAGAGCCGCCATGTCGGCCACGCCGGCGGTGTGGCAGAGCGCCTGTTCGGCCTTGGCCAGCAGGTCGTGCGCCCAGACGTCGCGGCCCGGCGTCCAGGCGATGTCGGGCAGGCCGACGTGGCGGACGACGATCACCGTCTCGACGCGCGGCGGGGCGGCGGTCAGCGCCTCCGCCACGCTGGCGCGGAGGTCGGCGACGGTGGCGGCGTCGAGAGTGCCGGCGCGGTCGAGCGCCTTGCCCAGCTCGCGCATCACGTCGGCGGGGGCGACGGTGATTTCGCCCTCCAGCCCCTGGCGGACGGGATCGAGAAGGGCGGTGTCGCCGAGCTTGGCGCGCAGCACGTCTTCGGTGATGCGAAGGGCGGCGGGCAGGGCCACGAAGCGGTCGAGCGCGGGGTCGGTGTAGGCCTCCTTGAAGGCGGCGACCTCCGCGTTGCGGCTGGCGCCGTCGGCGGTGATGACGACGCGGGCACCCGCGTTCTCGATGCGGTCGGACAGCGTCTTGTCGGAAAAGCCGCCGAACACGGCGGTGTAGATCACGCCCAGCCGCTTCGCCCCCTCCGTCCAGATGATCTGGTCGAGGATGTTGGGCATGTTCAGCGCGATGCGGTCGCCCTGGCGGAGGCCGAGGTCGCGCAGGGCCTGGGCGGCGAGGGCGGAGCGGATCAGCAGTTCGCGCCGCGTCAGCGTGACGTGGTGCACCGGGGCGCCGCGCCCATTGTTCGCCGCGGCGTCCCACCGGTCGCCCTCGTACCAGTAGGCGACTTCCGAGCCGTGGCCGGAGAGGACGTGGCGGTCCACCTCGTTGAAGGCGGCGTTGGTGCGGGCGCCGACGAACCAGCGGTAGAAGGGGGCCTCCGACCCGTCGAAGGGCCGGGTCCAGGGCGTCCAATCGGGGCGCTCGGCGGGTTCGCCGGTGGTGGCGTTCCAGCCGCGCCAGACGCCGTCCGGGTCGCGCATCAGCCAGTTCGCGCCGTCGAACCAGTGGATCGTGTCCGCCGCGATGGCGCCGTGGAAGGCGCCGGGGTCAGCCTCGCAGGCCGCGCGCTGGCGCTGCCAGTCGGCGGCGGAGCGGATGGGGTTGACGGTCACGTCCTGGGGCAACGGTGGCGTGAACGCGCTGTTCGCGACGGCCTGGTCCATGGATTCCCTCCCGATTGGGCGATTCTTGGTTCGCTTTGCTTTTGGCGTGCTTTGCTTTGGCTTGGCCGCGGCGTTGCGCGGCGGGCAACACTATAGCGCGCTGCCCTGCACCGGCCGCAATGGCGCCGTGCGGGTGCGGGCTATGCCCGCGCGGCGGGTTTGGAACATATTTATGCAAACCATAAGCCTGGGGAGGAAACAGTATGTCCGAGAACGTGACGGCTACGACCGAAACGCCCGCGCCAGCATCGCCTGATCCCGACACGATGACCTTCTCCGTCAGCCACGCCGATCCGGCGGATTTCAAGCGCGACGGGCTGCGGCCCTTTTTCGAGTACCGCGACCTGGGCATCCGCGCCGCGACCGGCGGAAAGGCGAACGCCCACGTCATCCGTGCCCGGCCCGGCGAGCCGTCGCACGGCGGCTGGCACACGCACGATCTGAACTTCCAGATGGTCTATGTGCTGAAGGGCTGGGTGAAGTTCGCCTACGAAGGCGTGGGGGAGGTGCTGTTGCAGGCGGGATCCTGCGTGCACCAGCCTCCGGGCATCCGGCATGTGGAGATCGCCCATTCCGACGATCTGGAAATGCTGGAAATCACCCTGCCGGCCGAGTTCCCAACCGCGGGCGCGGAGCCGCCGGACGCGCCGTAACCTCCATTCCCCCGAAAAAAGACCGGCCGCCCTTTCGGGGCGGCCGGCAAGATGCTTTGGAGGAATCGTTCGCCACAGCCGCAGGGAACGACGCGGACAGCGAACGCTTCGTTCGTCAGGTAAGCAATGCGTGTGCCAGCCGTTCCGGATGACGCAAACGGCAGCTTTCCGACCTCCGCGGGAGCCGTCCGGCGCGTGGCAGTGTCCAAAATTCTGGACAGGTGACTGGAATTTTGGACGGTGGGGATTGACTGGAAGTCCGCTGTTCATGACAGGGATTCGCGCAGCCGGATGGCCATCCGCCGGGGCGCATTGCCGAAGGTGTTTGCCGTGCGGGCGGCTGGCGTCCTGCGTGCATCGCCTGTATAGGCATGCTGCACACGGTGCGGAGGGTGCGGACGCGATGCCGGGGGTTGAGGTTTCCCGCGAGGACGTGGGGCAGACGACGGTGTTCGTGGCCATGCCGACCACCATGCCGCCGATGCGTTACGTCCACCTGCTGTATGCGGCCCTGCTGGAAGGCGGCTTCATCGCCACGGCCGAGCTGGTGCTGGAACCGACGGCGTCCATGCTGCGCTGGCTGGGCGCGCTGTGCGCGATACCGGTGATTCTGCTGTGGGTGGTGACGCTGCTGCGGACGGCGCAACGGGGGGCCGTGCGGCTGACGGTGGCGCCGGAAGGGCTGCTGGCCTACGGGCAGCTGTTCCCGCACGACACGATCCGCGACCTTGCGCTCTACGCGCCGGGCGGCCGCCGGCCGCTGTTCGTGGCCCACATCGCGATGGCGTCCTCGTGGGAGCACAAATCGGAACTGAACCTCGTGACCGGGACGGTCGACGTGGAGAAGGAACCGGGCCGGTGGACGAAGGGCACCGCCCGGAAGAACGGGTTCCGGCTGGTGATGCACCGCCGCGGCCATCTTCCGGCCATTGTGCTGGTGCGCGGGTTGACGCTGTCCGGCGGCGAGACGCTGTTCGCGGGGTTGGCCGCGGAACTGCGCAAGCACAGCCGGCATCCGCGCAGCCGCTAGACGCCCCTCCCGCACGGAGGCGGGAGGGATGGCGCCGAACGGGCGGGCTTACCGGCGCGCGGACGGAGCCGCGGGCAGATCCTCTTCCAGGATCACGACGTGCAGGGCGTAGGAGACCTCGCCCTCGTCCACATCGCGGTGCAGCGTGCCCACGAACTCGTCGTTCAGCATGACCTCGGCGGATTGCCCGGCCTTCTCCGGCGGTTCGATGGTGATCTTGTCGTTGCCGAGCGTCTTGCGCAGATAAGCCTGCACGCGGGCGATTTCGGTTTCGGTCATCTTCGCGACCGTCGGCTTAACGGGCGGCATGGCATGATCCCTGTGTTGTCGAAGGGGTCATATAGAAACCTTTCGGGCAAAGGGAAAGCACTACCTCTCTGCCCGATGCGGACTTAAATTCCTTGTTGCGCGCTTCACAGCGGATTTGTCGGCTCCGAAGTATGGAAGCGTGCCAACGCGCTCCCTTCCGTCGTGCCGTGGCGGAAGTCAATGGGCAGTAATCTCCCGAATAGGGGGTAGACAAGGCCGTGTTCTTGGCGCGGCCGGGTATGACCCTGGCTGCTGAGACGCAGTACCCTGATTTCACGGCTTGTTCCGTGGGGCGCGATCCAATACTGAACGATTTGGAACGAGGATTACCACGTTCCGCCCGAAGCCGATGGGGTTACAATGGGCTCGCGCATTTGCCGTGTCGTCAAGACGATCGCGATCGGCATCCTGCTGACCACCCTGTGCTGGTCGGCGGGCCGGGCGGCCACGGCCGAGCAGCGCATCGCCCTGGTCGTCGGCATCAGCGCCTACAAGCAGGCGCCGGAACTGCCCAACCCGCGCAACGACGCCCGCGCCATGGGGGCGGCCCTGCGCAAGCTGGGCTTCACCGTGGACGAGAAGTACGACCTCGACAACCGCGGGCTGGCCGAGGCGCTGCGCGAGTTCGGCATCAAGGCCGGGCAGGCGGACGTGGCGCTGCTGTATTTCGCCGGCCACGGCATGCAGGTGGGCGGCACCAACTTCCTGATCCCCGCCGACGCGCGGCTGGAGCGCGAACGCGACCTCGTCTACGAGGCGCTGCCGCTGAACCTGCCGATGGGCGAGCTGGCGCAGGCGCGCAAGCTGGGCATCCTGATCCTGGACGCCTGCCGCAACAACCCCTTCGCCGACCGGCTGGTGCGTTCCGGCACCAAGAAGACGGAGGTGCATTCGGGCTTTGCCCGCGTGGACGACACGCCGACCGACACGCTGGTCGCCATGGCCACCCGCGCCGACACGGTGGCGGAGGACGGCAGCGGCGACAACAGCCCCTACACCGTGGCCCTGCTGAAGAACTTCGAGGTGCCGGGGCTGGAGCTGAGCCTGTTCTTCCGCCGCGTCCGCGACGACGTCATGCAGCTGACGCAGGGGCGGCAGGAACCGTTTCTTTACGGCTCGCTGGGGGCCGCCCCCTTCTACTTCAACCCGCTGCCGGAAAACCGCCCGCCGAAGCTGGCCGACATCAAGACGCTGGAGGTGTTCGACCGCGGCGGGACGGAGGCGCTGGGCATCGGGCGGCCGGCCGATCCGGACAACGACCAGCTGTTCGCGCAGGTGACCGGGCTGCCGCGGGGCGGCAGCGTGCGCATCGGCGACCGGGTGGTGCTGATCGGCGACTATCTGACCGTGGACCAGCTGGCCGCCACCACCTTCAAGGCGGACGCCACCCACCTGGGCGACGGCGGCAGCTTCGACTTCGCGGTGATGGACGGGCGCGGCGGCATCGCCCGCGGGGCCGTGCCGATCCTGATCAAGCCCAGCAACCGGCCGCCGGTCGCGGCGGCGGAGCGCACCGTCCGCACCGTGGTGAACTCCCTGCGTTTGGAAATGCCGACCGACCCGGACGGCGACCCGCTGACCTTCATCGTCAACTCCGTGCCCGAGCGCGGCAAGGTGCGCGACGGCACCAACCCGCTGAAGGCCGGCGACCGGCTGAGCGCGGAACAGCTGACCACCCTGAACTACGACCCCGAGCGCGCCCCGGTCGGCCGGGCCGGCGTGTTCAGCGTGCTGGTGGAGGACGGGCGGGGCGGGCGCACCATGCTGAGTTCCGTGCTGGAGGTGGAGGAGGCCGGCGCCTCCCCGCCCGCCGCCGACCTGGAGGAGGCGCTGTGGCGCCGCGTGCGCGACAGCCGCGACATGTCGGACGTTGACGCCTTCCTGCGCCTGTTCGAGAACGGCCCCTACGCCGGCCCGGCGCGCGAGCGGCTGAACGTCCTGCGGGCCGAGGCCGCGCGGGTGGCCGAGGCGAATCCTCCGGCCGCGACGTCCGGTTCGACCGGCGCGGCGGGAACCGGCAGCGGGTCGTCGGGCGGCAGCAAGCCCAAAGCCTCCACCGCGGCGAAAACGCCGTCCCCGGCGGAGCTGCGCGTCGAGCCGACGGGCGAGGGCATGTATGTGGCGGTCGGCGACGCGGTGCTGCGCGCCGGGCCGGACACGCGATCCGACGCGGTGGGAGGCGTCGCCAAGGGCGGCTACGTCCGCGTGCTGGGCCGGGTGACCGACGCCGACTGGTACCGCGTGTCGCTGGACGACGGCGTGCAGGGCTTCGTGCCCGGCCCGTCGCTGCGCCCGGCCAGCCCGGAGGACCGCCAGAGATTCGCCATGGCCGGCGCGTCCGGCGGATCGCCGCCGTCGCAGGGCCGCGCGCAGGGGAACGGCAACAGCTTCCAGGACTGCCCGCAATGCCCGCCGATGGTGCGCATCCCGGCCGGCAGCTTCACCATGGGCAACGACCGGGGCGACCAGACCCAGCGGCCGGCGCACAAGGTCACCTTCGCGCGGCCCTTCGCCATCGGCGTGTACGAGGTCACCGTCGGCGAATGGCGCGCCTGCATGGACAGCGGCGGCTGCACCGCCATGCCGCGGATGAGCAACGTGTCCGACGACACGCCGGTGCACAACGTCCATGTGGAGGACGCGGAGGCCTTCGTCGCGTGGCTCAGCCGCAAGACCGGCCAGCGCTACCGACTGCCGTCGGAGGCGGAGTGGGAGTATGCGGCGCGCGGCGGATCGAACAGCCGGTTCGCCTGGGGCGACAGCCTGACGCCCGGCGCCATGCAGGCGAACTGCCGCGACTGCGGCGGCTCCTTCGACCGGATGCGGCCGGCGTCGGTCGGCAGCTTCCAGCCGAACGGCTTCGGGCTGTACGACACCAGCGGCGGCGTGGCCGAGTGGGTCGCCGACTGCTGGAACCCCAGCTACAAGGGCGCACCGGCGGACGGCAGCGCCTGGACGGCCGGCGACTGCCGCAAGCGGGTGCTGCGCGGCGGGTCCTGGCGCGACGAACCGGACGCCATCTCGGTGACCGCCCGGATCGGCTATGACGCCGATGTCCGCTACGTGGCCGACGGCTTCCGCGTGGCGCGGGAGGTGAATTGAGGCCTTTTCGCCCGGCCTGTGAGCCGGGCCACAGCGCCGCCGAAAAAGGGCGCCCAGACTTTGTCACCAGTTTTCACCGGATAAATCCACTGGTGGGTGCCTCGGTTCGGTGTTGTCAGCGCGACACACTCCCGCATATGAGATTTGGATGCTCCGAAATAGTAAGAATAGCCCCGGAATGGGTGCGGTAAATTGCCGTGCGAAAGGTGCGGTGAAAAGCAACCAAATCGCGTGGTCTCTTTGCTTCCTTTGTGGCGCTTCCCTCGTTGGTAAGGGCTTTTCTGAAAGAGTTGTGGCGAAGAACTTCTGGTGGAGGACATGACCGTGGTGGGCTGGTGCCGGAACGCTGTATTGGGCGTTGTGCTGATCCTGGTGACGGCAACCGCCGCCACCACCACCTCCCACGCTGCCGAGGACAAGCGCGTTGCGCTGGTGGTGGGCAACGCGCAGTACCACAACGGCGGCGCGGCCACGGGGGTGGCGGCGAACGCCGTGGTCGTGGCCGACGCGCTGAAGCGCGCCGGCTTCGCCGTGACGGTGGCCGACAACCTGGACCACCGCGGCATGGTGGCGGCGATCAGCCGTTTCCAGGACGCGCTGAGTGGGGCCGACCTCGGCTTTTTCTACTATTCGGGCGTGGCGCTGAGCCTGTCGGCCAAGGGCTTCCTGGTGCCGGTGGACGCCAAGCTTGCCTCCGAATACGACGTCATCTTCGACACGATCGAGCTTGATTACGTGCTGAAGGAGATGCAGCGCGGCGGGCGCAAGGCGGTGGCCGTGTTCGATCCGGTGCCGACCCACCCGCTGGCCGACACGCTGGCCGCCTCCATGGGCGAGGCCGGACGTTCGGTGAAGCCGGTGCTGGCGGCGCCGTCGGCCATCGACAACCTGTTCGTGGTCTATTCGCACCGGCCCGGAACGCCGCCCTCCCCGGTGCCGGGCAACGGCCCCAGCCTGTTCAGCGCCGCGCTGGCGCAGGAAATGGTGAAGCCCGGCGCGCCTTTCCGCGACGCGATGGGCGAGGTCGCCCGCGCCGTCGTCGGACGCAGCCACGGGGCGCAGCATCCCTGGCTCCAGGACCGTCTGGGCGGCGACCTCGTGCTGGTGCCGGGGCCGGCGCCCAGCGCATCGTCGAGCGCTTCTTCAAGCACGGGCAACGTCGCGTCGATCCCCTTCGCCAAGGCCCCGCCGCGGGAGGACAGCAAGCCGGCGGAGCCGAAGGCCGCCGAGACCAAGCCGGAGGCCGTCCGCCCCGAACCGCCGAAGGAGGTGTCGCCGAAGGAGGTGGTCAAGGAGGAGAAGCCCGCCGCCCCGGCTGTCGCCGAGATCGAGGTGGAGGCGCTGGACGAGAAGCGCGTCGTGACGCGCGACACCAAGCTGCGCGCCGCCCCCGACAACAAGTCCGCGGTGATCGGCGGCCTGCGCCACGACGCCGAGGTGAAGGTGACGGGCCGTCCGAAGAGGAACACGGCCTGGTTCCGCGTGGAGCATGAGGGCAAGACCGGATACGCCTTCGCCGCCAACCTCGCCAAGCCGGAGGAGGCCGCCCCGCGCGAGACTCCGGTCGCCTCCGCGTCCAGCCAACCGGCGGCCCAGGCACTTCCCCAGGCTCCGGCAGCCACGACCGCGCTGGCGCCCGGCGTCTGCACGGTGATGCGCGAATCCAACCTGTTCGCCCTGCCGACGCTGGGCGCGCGCAGCCTCCAGGATCTGCGGCAGGGGCAGCCGGTCACGGTGATCGAACCGGTGCCCGACTCGAATTGGGTGAAGGTGCGCGACCGCGCCGGGAACGAAGGCTACGTCACCAGCGGCACGCTGTCCGGCCGCGGCGGGGACACGGCCTCGGTGGTGCCGAACGCCTCGCCGGCCGCGTCGGTGACCCGCGGCGACATCGATCCGCTGGCCGGCTCGCTGGCCGGGACCACCGGATCGGCCGAAATCGCGGCGTTGCCCTCCGACCCCGGCGGGCGTTCCACAGCCGCGCGCGATCCGGTGATGACGGCGCTGGCGCCTCCCTACCGTGAAGCCGTCGAGGCCGGGCGCAGCGCCGCATCCCGCGCCAGCAGCGCCGCCAACGCCGCGCGACAGGCGGAAGCGCGTGCCCGGCAGGCGCAGGCCGGCGCCCGCAAAGCGGCGGACCAGGCCCGCGCCAACGGTTCCAGCTACCGCTTCCCGAACGGCGACGTCTATGAGGGAAGCTGGGGGCGCGGTGGGGGGTTCACGCTCCAGGGCTCGTCGACGCGGGATGGCGTCGGCGTCTACCGCTTCGCCAACGGGCAGGTCTACGAGGGCGAGTGGAAGGGCGACGTCATGACCGGCGTCGGCGTGCTGGCCTTCACCTCCGGCGACCGGTACGAGGGCACCTTCAGCAACGGCGTGCCGAACGGACCGGGCGTCTACCGCTTCGCCAACGGCGACTCCTACGCCGGCGAGATCCGCCAGGGCCGCGTGGACGGCATGGGCGAGCTGACCTTCACCAACGGCGACCGCTACGTCGGCGCGGTGGTGGGCCGGCTGCCGAGCGGCCACGGGGAACTGCTGATGCGCGGCGGCGCCCGGCATGTGGGCGTGTTCCGCCAGGGCATCCAGGACGGCCCCGGCGCGGCGGTCACCGACGGTGGCGCGCTGCGGCCGGGCGTGTGGCGGGGTGCGACGCTGCTGAGCGAGTAAGGAGGGTTGGGGGCGTGTATCGCCCCCTCCCCGATTGCGTGATGGCGGAATGTCGTCTCGCTGTGTTGCAACTGCTCAAAATATGAACATTCAGGGGGTATTGGATAAAAAATAGGCAAATAACGGCTGTTGCGCAGAGCGAAGCCGGATGCCGCAGGGGCGTGCGCATTGGAATCGCTCGATTTTCCGAACATTCCCCTGTGTGGCATCGCATTTGCGAACGAACCCCCGGGGCGCCTGAGGCGGGCGCCGGACCATCGAACGGGGGGTAATCACAAATGTTCAAGACGGGGTTCAAGACGGGTCGTTCGCTCGTGGCCGCCGCCGGCTTCACGCTCGGCATCGCCGCCGGCTTCGCTGCGCCGGCCTCGGCGCAGGACACCATCAAGGTCGGCATCCTGCACTCCCTCTCCGGCACCATGGCCATCAGCGAGACGACGCTGAAGGACGTCATGCTGATGCTGATCGAGGAGCAGAACAAGAAGGGCGGCGTTCTCGGCAAGAAGCTGGAGCCGGTCGTCGTCGATCCCGCCTCCAACTGGCCGCTGTTCGCCGAGAAAGCGCGCGAGCTGATCACCAAGGACAAGGTCGCGGCCGTGTTCGGCTGCTGGACCTCGGTCAGCCGCAAGTCGGTTCTGCCGGTGTTCGAGGAACTGAACGGCATCCTCTTCTACCCGGTGCAGTATGAGGGCGAGGAGTCCTCCCGCAACGTCTTCTACACCGGCGCCGCCCCGAACCAGCAGGCCATCCCCGCCGTCGATTACCTGGCCGAGAAGGAAGGCGTGAAGCGCTGGGTGCTGGCCGGCACCGACTACGTCTATCCGCGCACGACCAACAAGATTCTGGAAACCTACCTGAAGTCCAAGGGCGTGAAGTCCGAGGACATCATGATCAACTACACCCCGTTCGGCCACGCCGACTGGCAGAACATCGTCGCCGACATCAAGAAGTTCGGCTCCGCCGGCAAGAAGACAGCCGTGGTGTCGACCATCAACGGCGACGCCAACGTGCCCTTCTACAAGGAGTTGGGCAACCAGGGCATCAAGGCGCAGGACATCCCGGTCGTCGCCTTCTCGGTCGGTGAAGAGGAACTGGCCGGCATCGACACCAAGTCGCTGGTCGGGCATCTGGCCGCCTGGAACTACTTCATGTCGGTGGACACGGCGGAGAAC